>JAQTSK010000053.1 GCA_028711345.1 Candidatus Peribacteraceae bacterium | reverse complement strand
GATGAGCGTCCTCCTCTCGGTGTGTCTGACGACCTGGTGGAAGAAGCCGAAGAACTTCTATGCCGCCTACCAAGCCATTATCCGGAAGTGGCAGGCGACCTGAGCTGCAGAGTCAGTGAGCAGGTACCCTCCCTTCACTTGACGCCCATCCCAAGCCTCACTACAGTACGCGGGCTATGGAAAAAGCCTTGTCCCTTGCCGTGCAGACCCGTGATCTCAAAGAAAGCGTCCGTACGCTACGCTCCGGAGGTACGGTGCCGGCGGTGATTTACGGTAACAAAACCGCCAATACGGCCGTGAAGTGTTCGGATAAGGACTTCATCGCCGTCTTCCTGAAAGCGGGAGAAAACACGCTGGTGGAGGTGGACCTGGACGGGAAGAAGATCCCCTGCCTCATCCATGCCGTGAGTTTTGATCCGGTATCGAGCAAATGCGACCACATTGATTTCTACGCCGTGGATATGACCAAGAAGGTGACCACGCACGTGCCGGTCATCGTGAAGGGTGAGTCCCCCGCCGTGAAGGCGCAGGGAGGTGTGCTCGTGACCGTTCACAGCCAACTGGAAGTCACCTGTCTGCCCAAAGATCTGCCCCAGAACTTCACCGTCGATATCTCCACGCTGGAGAACTTCCGCGACTCCATCCTCGTCGGGATGTTGAAGGTACCGACAGGCGTCGTCATCAAGACGTCTCCGGACACCGTCATCGTCACGGTCCAGGAACCGCGCAAGGAGGAAGTCATCGCTCCGGTCGCTGGTGCGGCGGTTCCGGGTGCGGAAGGTGTCCCGGCGGAAGGTGCGGCTGCCCCGGGTGCCGAGGGTGCGGCGGCGGCCCCTGCAGCGGGAACTCCCGCAACTGCAGCCAAGCCGGGAGAGAAGGCTCCGGCAGCGGGGAAGGAGAAGGGGAAGAAATAAGAACGTTTCTCGTTTTCTCGTTTGTTCGTTTTCTCGTTGTTTGCTCAGCCCTTACTCGAGCAACGAGAGCGTTTCGAGTACACGAGTAACGGCTATTTACGCCGCCAACGCCAGTTCATCACCTCGCCCGCGGACCGCGCGCTTCTTCCCCCGTCCCGAGTGCATCTCCTTGTACTTCTTGATCTGCTCCTCCAGTTTCTCGATGCAGCGATCCACCCCATCAAGTGCGGAAAATTTGAGTGACTCGGCACGGAGAACCTTCTTCGGCAGGAACACCGTCACCGCCACCATGACCTGATCGCGGTTCTTCTTCGTATCCCGTTTCTCGGACTCGATGCGGATAGAGGAACCTTCATCCTTCAGAAACCGGCAATACGTCGCCAGCCGCCCGACTTTCTTGGCGAGGAGAAGGAATTCACCGTCGTTGTATTGGACGCCTTTCTCGAAGTGCTGGATCTGCATGGTCGGGTGTTGGGAGAAATGAGGCACAGAGGATACCGGAGAGTGGCCGAAGAACGTACCTTCCAAAAATGAGCAAAATGGTGTAGAATAGCTATGAAAAATCAATATCAACTACCCCATATCTCTATGGTGCCACCGAAAGCTCCTGCGGGAGGTCCAGCCGCATCTCCGGACTCCAGTCCAAAAAATGAAATCATGACTGAAATAAATGCAAAGCTCACTGAGTTAAGAAATCAAGTCGAGGAACAAGATAAAGAAGTTATCAATACCGCCATAACTGCACTGGAAGCATCGCTCAAGGCACCCGAAGTGAATGAAACAACATTGAACAGCGTGAAGCTCAGTCTGGAAAGAGCCATAGCAGCATATGTACCGAACAGAGAAGAAGCTGTGCTGAAGAGGGCTTTAGAAGGAATGCAGAAACTGACAGCCGAAGGCAACACCGGCATTCAAGATCCGAAAGTGCAGGAATTTCTGAAAAAGATACCGGGCGGGGACCGGCTGGGACCCATGCTGAAGCAAGTGGAAGGGTATATACAGGCGTACCCCAGCTTCCTGAACGCCGGAAAATTCAAGGAATGGGGAAACAGTGATAGCCCGCTCTGGAAACTGATTATGTCCTATTTGAAAACCCTGCCGCAGTCGGAGATCAACTTCCTGCAAACCGAGCTGGCGCAATATGGCAAGAAACTTGCGGATGGCACGGAACTGGCGGACGTCCGGACTGCTTTGAATAGGCAGGTACCCGAAGGAAAGAGCATCGAAAAACAGAAGAAGCCAAAAGGGGAACTCACCTACGATTTCGTCGATCATTTCCAGAGAACAATGATTGAAATAAATAAATCTCCGGAAAAGAAAGAGCTTGAAATAAGTGACTTTACCACTGCGGGCACAGAAGCACTGAAAGTTTATAAGGCTGAAGCGGTGGCTCCGACGACTTCGCAAGTTGCCCCTGCGATTGCCGCTACTGCAACTGCAGAACAGCAAAAGCTGCCGATTGGAACAGGCGAAAGTAAGAATCTCACCGATCCGGCAAACAATAAACTGACGAACGTAAAATTGGAGCTGAACAATAATGAAAGAGTCATAGCTCTCTCAGAGAATGACGGCACGAAAGTAAAGAGAATTAAGGCAACTGGCAAAACAATCGAATCGCTTGCTGCGGTGCCCGCACAAATTGCCGGTACGTTTGGAAAAATTGAAGTGAAATTCCTCAATAACGAGATAATTCAAATCGACGTACAGGAACTCAATAAGGTGCTAACTGAGGACAAGAAAAACCTTCCGTATGGAACGGCAGGTCAAATGCTCGCAATCGAAATCTTACCGGAACCAACAGCCTGATCGCACCTCACTCATGACACAAACACCTCAAAACGAATTGGCACCGGAAAAAATTGCATCTCTCAACAATGCAGGATTCGATCTGGATGCTCTGAGAAAAGTTATTGTGGAGAGCAAAACGGCAAAAGAGCTGAACGATATGATCAAGTACCTGAACTCGAAGCTGTACGCTCAACCCGAAGTGCTCAAAGCCGTCCATGATGCAATGCGTCAGCAATTCAGAATTCTTGGAGAAACCGTCTCTGTAACGGCCGGAACCCTGACGAACCTCGATGAACTGAAAGCGGTGGTTGAAGCAGGGTTGAAAGCAGTAGAGCCCGTCACGAAACCTGTGAAAGGCATCTTTACCTCTGCATTCGACACGATGAATGGCTGGATGGGTGGCGGACTGGCGTGGCTGGGCAACGCATTTGACGGATTCGAAGCTCCGGCGTGGTCGAAAAGAGGCCTCTACTATGGATGCGTCTACTCCAAGTGGCTGGGGCTGGGATTCCTCCCGTTCGGTGCTCAACTGGAAGAATTCGGCAAGAAGAAGCTGGCGAAGCTGGATATGGAGGAAGCGACCGGCGTCGAGCCGTACAAGGGAAGATTCGCGTTCAATCCGGCGGATGATGATCCGCGGTGGCCGGCATTCATGACCAATCTGCCGACGAAAGGACAAACGGCAAAATCGGCAATCGTGATGTACATGGAAAAAGTCCGGAATGCCGCACCGCCCGTCCCCGGAACGCCGGACGTGATCACGCTGGAGAAACTCCAGAAGTTCCTCGATAACCCGAAGGATATCGATACGGAAATAGCTGCGAGCGCATCGGACAAGAAGAAGGAGCAGATGATGGTACTACCGGAATGGAAAACCCTCGGCGTCGCAAAAATTGAGTGGAGCGATACCGTGACCTCCTTCGACAAGACAACAAAAACATTGACTTTGAGTCAAGCGAATATCGGTCCGGACGGTAAAGGAATAACGGGGACAAACGCGGAACAATTGATGAATATTTCGAGAGACATGGGAAACGCAGATATCCTGACTCTAGGAACCTCACAGATTGTTTTGGAACGAAGGGCAGATGGAAAGAAAGGAGTCTCACTGCCGACGACCATGGATACATCATTCATTCCGATGTTGAATGAGATTATCGCCCGTGCTAAATGGAATCGATATAAGAAAATCGTCGTCGAATCAAATGACCAATCCGGTGATCAAAAAGTGGTACTAACGTTCGATGGTGGGAGCGGCATACTGAATGTTCCGACTAATTCGCAAGTATTGGTTACATTGCGGGATAAGATCGGAACCCCTCTTTCAATGGATCATATCAATTCAAATTCCGGAGGATCATGGACCCTTACAAATGGAAATGATCTAGTTCCGGATGGCCAACCGGCTGTTCCGGTTACTACTTAACAACCCATGCCCCCCGAAACCCCCGCAGAAAATCCGGCATTCACTGAACAGCTGAAGGCGGTGCAGGAAGCACTGACGAGAGAATCCGCCAATGCGTTCGCGCGAACGGCTCTCGACGGTCTCTCGCAAGCCGTCGCGGGGGGAAAAGATGCGATCACAGCGCAACTGAAAACCATTCAGGAATCACCCGCGTACCAATCTTTGAGCGCCGCGACACGGACTCAGTTGGATGCGCTGCACACAACGATTGGTGCAGTGGCAGCAGAGGTGACAAGTATCCCCGCACAGGTGGCAGGCGTCATAGGACAAGGACTGAATTCTCTGCCGTGGTACGTGAAGATTCCGGTCATCTACGGAGGTGTTCGGCTGGTGGAGAGCGGTGCACGAAAAGCGTGGAAGTGGATCACTGACGCTGCATCCTTGTTTAAAAAAATGGCACTGATCGGCGGAGCGGGAATACTCGCGGGCATCGGCATAAAATCGGTGTACGACGGATCGCAGGATGGGAAGCCGAAGACGGTATAAAAAAAACAAAAGGGCAAAAGGCGAGCCTGCTTCTTGCCTTTTTGCCTTTTTGCCCTCTTGCCTTCTTCCTTCGATTTCCAGAGACTCCTACACTGTCTCCCGTGCCCCTCTCCTACTCGCAGCTCCAGCTGTACCGTCGCTGTCCGCGCCAGTACGAGTTCGCGGTCGTGAAACACGTGAAGCGACCCATCTCGCCGGGCGAAAGCTTCGGCTCCAGCATGCACAACACCATGAAGAAGTGGGGGGGATTGGAATTGGAGGAAAGCGGGCAATCCCCCGACACGGAACAGGTACAGATCTCCCTGCTGCCCGAAGAACATCATCACGGCAATGCGCCGCGAACGAGAACGCTCCAGACACTTCGAACTCTCTGGCGGGAATCGTTGATCGGACAAGGGTATGCGACGCGCGCGGAAGCCGATGCGGCACTGATGCGGGGGGACGGCATTCTCGAGGAAACATTCCGTTGGTGGCAGCAGGAACCACGGAATGTCATCGCGGTGGAGAAGAGTTTCCGCCTGCCGCTCAAAGGGAGTACGACACCGGATATCGTCATCACCGGTCGCTTCGACCGCGTGGAGAAAACGGACAGTGGACTGCGGATTATCGACTTCAAGACAACCGATCCGAGGTCAGAGCAAGACATCGAAAACGATCTTCAATTATCCATCTACGCACTGGCAGCCGCAGAGATATGGAAAGAGCCCGTCAGCGAACTGATCCTCCTCTGCATGACCGAGGACGGCGTCACCGAACAGAAGACGACACGATCGACATCACAACTGAAAGATGCTGCGACGATGATCCGGCTGCTGGCGGAGAGAATTGCGACGGGCGATTACACACCGACTCCGTCGGTTGGGGTTTGCAGAAGTTGCCCGTTCCGGCATCTGTGTGATGTGAGGGCGATCTGACGAAGGTGATAGGTTTTAGGTGATAGGTTTTAGAACTGCGGGCAGCTTCTTGAAATGCCAACCTGACACCTAATACCTAGCCCCTCATACCTCGTCATGCTCCGAACCCTTTCAGCGCCATCCCCACCCCGTACGCCACTGCGGCGCAGATGGAACCGACGAGGAAGATTTCTAGCGGACCGCGGAAGTAGCGTTCGCGGGTAACCCAACTCCTCAGAAATCCGACAAAAAGCAGAGCGAGGCCTGCAGCAACGATCGTTACGGGGAACGCGTAGGTTGCAACCGACGGGAGGAGGAAAGGAAGAACCGGCACACTGCCGAAGACGATGAAAGAACAGAACATCGCAAGAGCATGGAAAAACGGTCTGCCATCCTCACCGCTGCACAGTCCGTGCTCTTCTTGGACCATCGTCTCCACCCACACACGTCGATTGCTCGTGATGATCTGCGTCGCGCGCTCCAGATCCTCACCGGTGAATCCCTTTGCGCGGAAGATCTCGCGGATCTCCTCGCGTTCGATCTCCGGAATCTCATCGACCTCACGCTCCTCCTCCTTGCGCACCCGATGGTAGTGATCCTGCTGCGACCGGTGTGACAGATAATTCCCAAGCGCCATGGAGAGCCCGTCGGCGATGACGTTGGCGAACCCCAGAATAATGACGACCGAAGGAGACAACTCAGCACCCGCAACGCCCGACACCACCGCGAACGTCGTCACGATACCGTCGTTGGCGCCGTAGACGATGTCATGGATGTACGGTCCCATGCGCGAACCGTGGTACCGGTGCTCTTCGCGCTTGTGCTGCATGAGCGCATGCTTCAGATCGGAGGGAGATTGCATGGACGGAGTGTAGCACTTCGGATACCTATGCTCTGTTGCGGATGTTTCGAAACAAAGAACGAATGATGAAGAGCGAAAGGGCAGGAACGAAACAGGGCAAAAAGTCGTACCTTTTGCCTTCGTTCCCTTTTTCCTTTTTGCCCTCTGAAGATCAGACACTGTCCGAATGAGCACTAGACACTACATTAGCCCCTCGTCTTCCGTGGCGGCTGCCGTTTGGTCGAGTAGTTCTCTTGATCCTTGAGAATTTTCACCGCTTCTTTCAGATCGGGACGAAACCGCAGCAGGACTGTTTTCACCGGCTCCTTCACGAAGTTGCCATCCAGTGTCGTACGGACGATCTTGGTGAGCTCCTTGGTGAGGTGCGTCTTCATCACGGAGAGGAACTTGGCGGGTGCGGAAAGATGGATCTCCTGAATCCCCTGCTCACGAACGACTATTCCCAGACGCTGTACGACGACGTTCGCAAAGTCGCGAAGACGGTTCTTCTCAATGGGATTGAGGTCTGCAGTACCGCTGAGCATCCCCCCGCCGCCTGCGGCCGCCGGACTGCCGACCAACCCCTGCCGCTCATCGAATTTCACTTCCTTGGACTCGATCAATTCCTCTTTGACGAGCGAGTGCCCGCCGACATCCACCAGCTTGCAACGGTGATTGTCACAGACGACGAGCAGCGTTCGGTTCTCGATCTCGGGCATGACATCGGGCAGACGGACTGGGCGGCTGGGCATGGAAATTTGGGGAGAAAGACACTTCATTCTCACTCAGATGCGATGAATTGACAATTGACAACAGACCACAGAGAATTGACGAGCTGCAACAATCCAATCATTTGCTCTTTCAGCAGCATGCTGATCGCTGATCGCAGACAGCTGATCGCTTGCACAAGGCCTCATCGTCTAACGGTTAGGACACAGGATTCTCATTCCTGTAATCGGGGTTCGATTCCCCGTGAGGCTGCCATGAACCACTCGCCTTCGGCTCGGGTTCATGGCTGCGCCAGCTCCGTAAGCGTTCCATTGTGGGCGCCGCTTCCTAGAGTCCAAAGAAATTGGGGAGCTTTCTTCCGCCTTTTCTCGTGTTCTCAATCTCCTGAGCGTGCATTCTTAGAATACTCCCGCGAACCTAAGCAACAACACCACCGCGATGATGCCGATGATGATGTAACCGATGCGTTTGATCTGCCCGTCCATCGGGATAAAGCTGAAGATCAGCCCGACGATGAGGAGGACGATGAATGGTGCAAGAGCACCCGTCGATGAGGTAAGCGCGCCCATTGTGAGGAAGGGGAAAAAATAGAAACCTGCTTCCTATGAGACGCATGAAAGAACAAACCATTGCGAATCTTCGACTATCCCCGATGGCGACGCAGGATTGTTATCCTGCTTTGACCTACTCCTGACCAAATGCAAAGTAATCTGCAAAAGATCTTCATCGATGATGCGTTACAGATCCTGCCTCCGGCATCCGCCGTCCGGCTTTCTTTCCCCCATACTTCTTATGGATAACCGCTACGCATCAGATCCTGCTACAACGACAACACCGGCAGTTCCGACAAAAGGAAACGACCGCGAAGATCCGGGTGCTTTTGCCGATGATGAGACGGGAGCCAAGCCCATGCGTGAGGACAGGAAGTTGAGGAAAATGTAGAGACGCACGAGTTCTCCGCCCTTCTTCTCTCCGCTCCTTTCCCCGCTTCCTATGGACACCCTCATCGAACACGACGTGCCGAATGGCGGCACTTCCTCAGCGCTCACCGCCATCGTGGCCATCATCGCCATTGTCTTCGTCGCCGGCATCGCACTCTACGTGATGCGCATTTACCCCTTCAATGTGCAACCGGTTGAGGCGACTACAGATCCTCCGGCTATCAACGTGAATGTCACCGGGTCACTGCCCGGCGACACTCCATCAGGACAATAAACACCGACTGTAAAGGGAAGGCCTCTCGGGTGAGAGGCTTTTTCATTGCATCGGCATTTCATTTTTCAAGCCGTTGGTTCCAAGACATTTCAGCGGGGCACGGCGCTCGGAAAAGGTAACATTTCAAATTGCCTCAACGTTGGGCTGCCATTCAATTTGCCTTCGTCGCCACACAATCATCCTCAAGCAGCTTCCGGCGGATGGCATTCATGTCCGCGCCGGTCTTTCACTGAATCCTCCCGAGCATTTCCACGCTGTCGCCCTCTCCGGCAATCAGCAGTCATCCGTCACATCCTCACCCCACACCTGCTTCACTTTCCTCGGGGAATCGTTCCATGGACCGCTCCTCTCCGATCGGCCGACTGTGTCATCCACAGCGTCCCCGCCGTCCCTCGCGTCGGACTGCTCATCCGTCTCCGTCGTGTTCCCGGCAGTGTCCTTCGATGTATCGGTCGATGCCATGGTCTCGGGATCCTGCATACTTGGTTTCGATGCCATGGAAAATGAGGGAAAAAGCGGAATCATGTCGATGCTTGATAGTCACCGGAAGAGGATTTTCAGGCTGTTCTCCGGACATGAACCCGACAATTCTTGCGAATCGCTATTTGAATCCAGAGGTCCGGAGAACAGTCGTACATCTGAAGACGGACATCGGCTGCGAGCATTACAAAGATTGATGAGTATTGTCGGAATGCCCGATGCGGATGACCTCTCGCTGTAAAAGAAGATGGATAGAAACGTCACAAACTGCATATGGCACCGTCACTCGCCGACACCGATCACGCACAAGACTGCATTCGTGCATGCGACGACACCGGACGGATCTGCGCCGAGGCGTCCATGCAGTGCCTCGCAATGCGAGGAGAACATCTTCGGCAGAACCACATCACCCTCCTGTTCGACTGTGCGGCGATCTGTCACCAGTGTATGAACTTCCTTCTCCGTCGATCGGCGTTCACCGCAGACATCTGCCGTCTCTGTGCGAGTATCTGCGAGAGTTGCGACGCGTCCTGTCGCGATTTCAATGACAAGGACATGACGGATTGCGCCGATGCGTGCCGTGCGTGCGCAGTGGCCTGCCGGAGGATGGTCGCGAAGGCGCTCATCCCAGCCTCGGTGTCGTAACCGTTGCACGTCAAACACGTTCGGGAGGAAGTGAAGCCTCACGTTCAAGATGCTCAAGAACTCCTGACCGCGTGCATGGAACGACGGCGAACACCACGAAACACCGGCAGCGTCGTGCAACGAATGCCATCGGCGCAGATCCGGATCTTTTTCAAATGACGTGACGCCTGAGGATGCGGATGATGCATTATTAAGGAAAAAGTCGGGAATCAGGGTTGCCTGCCTCGCTGACTCTGGCTACACAACGGTTCCTATGCACCTTTCTCATGTCTGCATCTGCTTCCGTCGCGCTCTTTTGACGAGTGCCGCACTGCTATTCGGCATCTTCTCGTGGAATCAGCTCATGACATCCGCTCCGCCCGCGAAAGTGGAGATCGCCGCTCAAGCTGCTGCCGCGACTCCCGTACAGGTACCGGCGATCGGCATTCCGCGTCACCTGACCATCGAGCGAATCAGTCTCTCCGCACCCGTCATTCCGGTTGGCATTCTGCCCGATGGAAAACTGGGCGTGCCCGAAAATGGCAACATTCTCGGATGGTACCGTGATGCGACGCGACCCGGACTGGAGGGAACGGCGGTCATCGACGGTCATCTGAGGACGGCAGCCGGTCCCGGCACATTCTGGACACTCAACTCCGTCCGGATCGGCGACATCATCCGCGTGACGGATGACGCAGGCGTGACGCACAAATTCCGCATCCGCGAAACCGCTCTGTACGATGTCACGAACGCGCCGCTTCAGAAAATCTTCGGCAACGAGGCGGGGGTGCATCTCACGCTGATCACCTGCGCGGGAACGTGGAATACCGCTCTGAATCACTATGACAAGAGGTTCGTGGTCTTTAGTGACGTCGTCCTGCCGGAACCACCGCCCCTGCGCGTCACAAAACGCTAGAGTCTGCGTTCCACGATGAAGGTGCAGCTTCTCCGAATTTCCGGAGAAAATGCAGTCGTTTTTTGTAAGATCTCCCTGATGCCTCCGTCCATGGGAATGGAAGAACTTTTATTTATTTCCTTCCCACAAGTTCTATGAAAAAATTCCTCATCCCTACGGGCATTGCGACCGGAATGCTCATCATCGTTCCTGTGCTCGCCCAGATAAACTACTCGGACACCGGTTCCTCGATCGATGCGACGGGGACGGTATCCACCGGTTCCAGCGCGTTCTCCTCGGTGATGTCCGCAAGTCCAAGCGGCACCCCGACAGGCGGATCCGTGAATTCCCCTAACTCGGTTCCTGCCGGCGGCACGACGTCCACGCCACGGACTCCGGGGTTGCCGGACACGGGCGGCGGAGGCATGCATCTTGCACTCTGAGGAATGAAGCCTCTGATCGCCGTCATCGTCTTCGTCGTCATTACGGTTCTCACCGACGGATCGACCAGGCACATACGACGGACGGACGCGGTTCCGTCCGTCGCGCGAGGCGTACCGATCAACAACCGCACGCCCTCATCAGTCACGCAGGCTCCGGTCGGCATTCCGCTGCGACTCCGGATCCCGCACTTCGGCATTGATGCGGCCGTCGAGCAGGTCGGACTGACGGCAAGCGGCGATCTGGCGGTGCCGAGCGCGTGGTCAAACGTCGGATGGTACTTAGACGGCCCGCGCCCCGGTGAAATCGGCACGGCTGTCATTGACGGACATCTGGACAGTGAGACGGGCGCCGCCGTGTTCTGGAACCTCCCGAACCTGCGAACGGGTGACGTTGTGGAAATTGACGATGATCGGGGGCGGACATTGCGCTTCAGCGTGACGGGAATGCGGAACATCGACGACGACGATGCGACCGCAGCGGCCATCGCCTTCGGAACAACCGCACAACCGACCGGATCGGCACTGAACCTCATCACATGCACCGGAACATGGAACCCGATCACACGCCAATACAACGCGCGGCTCGTCGTCTTCACACAGCGCGACGACACACTCCCGGAAGGGCAAACCGGCGCGGCGGATTGACGGAACACAGAGACTGCAACACGCATTCGGTCGTCGAGTGGACAGTGAGTATGCAGGAAAAGATTGAATTGTCTGCGTGACGTGAGAACACCGGGCAAGCCGTATCACTCTCCCGGACACGGCGCGAAGGCGCACGAGGGAGCGACGCGTCCCACGGACGAACCGTCGGGGCAGAGCTTCACATCCAACGTGCAGAACACCGGTTCATCGGAGCGTGCGGAACCTCCACCGTCCTCCGTTGTGGAAGCGGCGCAGGCGCAGAGAGTGAGTGCGGCACACGTGGTAAAGAAGAGGCCGACGCGGTGACGATGCGAAACCATCGATCGGAGGGGAAAGAAAGTGAGAGAATCAGGCGCGCTTGATGGCGGCGGCGAGACCGAGGAACACCACTGCGCCGACGGTCGCCATCACCAGCGTTCCTACGGTGCCGTACGCATCGATGCCGAGCAGTCGCAAGAGGAAGCCTCCGATGACCGCGCCGATGACGCCGACGACCAGATCCCCGATCATGCCGAAGCCCCGTCCTTTCATGATGAGCCCTGCGACCCATCCTGCGATGATGCCGATGATGATGAATGCG
>JAQTSK010000052.1 GCA_028711345.1 Candidatus Peribacteraceae bacterium | reverse complement strand
CAGCGACGTCGAAAAATACCGACAGGTGAACAATATAATTGATCAACTTCTTCCTGATATGGTTCTGGTGAACAGGAAATCGCCGTACACGCGGACGAGGGATATTATCGCTAGGATCTCCGAGCTCAAGCGGGAAGGTGTCGTCGACCCCGACCGACTGCACGAGGTGGAGGATCTGTATGAGCGGGAGATGGCGGCGAAGAGCAAGGAGGGGACGAAGGTTCATGAGAAAAATCTGCTGGCCGCGCGCAAATTCCGCGAGTTCGTTCAGGTCTTTCTGAAGTATCAGGAGATGCTCAAGGCGACCCAGCGCTTCGACTTCGAGGATATGATCCTCTACTGCAACGAGGCGCTCAGGCAGGAGGACTGGCTGCTCGCAGGGTTGCAGGAGCGATACCAGTACATTCTCGTCGATGAATTTCAGGATACGAACGGAGCGCAGTTTGGCCTTATCGAGCTGCTGACCACCGCGCGAACGCCGGAGGACAAGCCGAACCTCTTCGTTGTCGGCGACGATGATCAAGCCATCTACCGCTTTCAGGGAGCAAATTTACAAAACATTCTACGCTTCCGCGAACGGTTCAAGGACGCGCCCGTCATTCCCATCACGGTCAGCTACCGCTGCACACAGCCCATTCTGGATGCCGCAGGCAGCTTGATCGGCAACAATACCGAGCGATTGATCGGGCGGATTAACGGACTCAAGAAAGACCTGACAGCATCAAAGAAATCGTCGCACGATGCCGCTCCTGTATTACTCTTCTCTCCGAGCGACGCGACAGAGCCGTGGATGATTTGCGACCTGATCGACAACCGTCTGAAAAAGGGAATCGACCCGCGGGAGATCGCCGTCCTCTGCCAGACCAATGCCGAGATTCTGCGGTTGTACGACATCATGACCGCCCGCGGCATTCCAGTGGAGGTGACGGGCAAAGCCGATCTCCTCGGGAATCCGTTCGTGCGGCAGCTTGTGGCCATCCTTCGCGCAGTCCATGATATCAATGTTGATGCGTCGCTTGCCGGAGCACTCGGTTGCGCGTGCTTCGGCGTCCATCCGTCGGATCTCGGCCGACTCTATACCCGCACTAATCGTGAGCAGAGCCTGTACTCCATTCTGCTGGATCTGGATACGAAGAATGAGGGTCAGGAACTTCCATTGGTTTCCCGCCCCGCACTCATCAAAGCCCGTGACGTGTTGCTGGATCTGAAAAATAAACTGCCGTCTCGCACCATCGTCGATACGCTGGAGCATGCACTGAAGGACTCGGGGTTACTTCGACTCGCGAAGGGTGAGAACGGATCCCCGTTTCATCCTCTTCATTTCTCCGCCCTGCAGGAGTTCTTTAACCGTGTGAAGGAGCGTGCGTATGAGCAGCCGGAGTTCCGTCTGGATTCCTTTCTCTCGGATCTCGACTACTACGGTCGTCCGGAGTACGGGGACCTGCGCCCGTCCTTCAGTCTGCCGCACCTCACCGAGGACGGCGTGCAGCTGATGACGGCGCACCAAAGCAAAGGACTGGAGTTCGATGTCGTGATTCTTTCAAACTTCCGCGAAGGCCACTGGGACAAGCGCAGAAATCCATCCTCGCTCTCGCTTCCGGAGGATCTGCTCTTCGGCTGGCAGAAGGAGCAGAAGGCGTATGAACGTGCGCAGGATGAGCGGCGGCTGACATTCGTTGCCATGACCCGTGCACGGTCCGAGCTGATCTTCACCTGTCCCAAGGAATTGACGGGTGGTGACAAGTCCCGCTCCGTCTCGCCGTCCGGTTTCTTCGCGCAGGCGGGAAAGCTCTCCGAATCGCTCCATGAACTGAAAGATCCAACGCAAGCCTCAACGTTACTTTTCACGCCGGTACCGGATTTCGATGCGGCGATGAAGGCATTCCTTCTCGACCGTCTCAAGAATTACTCGCTCTCGGTGACGGCGCTCAACCACTTTCTGGAGGATCCGAAGCTGTTTCTGGAGCTTGATTTACTTTCTGTTCCGCAAGCTGAGAAACTGAATATGATCTACGGAACCGCAGTACATGATGCATTGAAAAAGTGGGGACTTTCAATGATGCAGCGAAAGTCGATGACTCAGAATGAATTTATTGCTGCTTTTAGAAAATATCTTGAAGATCGTCGTGGTTTGCTGAAAAATGAACGCGAGAATCTTATAATGCAAGGCGAGGAAACCCTGCCGCAGTACTTCGATGAGCGTTTGTCCGGCGATGTGCAGCTGGTTCACAAAGTGGAGTTCGCCGTCTCGACGCACGTTGACGATGTTCCCATCAAAGGGAAGATCGATCGAGTGGATCTGATCATGCCGGACTCGTCGGATGCCGTGATCATCGACTACAAGACCGGACGGCCGAAGACGGAGAAGGTGATCCGCGACGAGGGCGACTATTATCGGCAGCTCGTGTTCTATGCCTTGTTGCTCGCGCAAAAGGGCGCGCTCTTAACTCCGAAAGAGTTCGTGCTGGATTTCATCGGTGAAGGCGGCGAGGCGCCTGTCCGGCGTGTATTTACGGTCTCGGCATCGGAAATGGAAGAGCTGAAGAAGACGGTGAAGGCCGTGTGGGCGAAGATAATTTCATTGGACTTTTCGCCCCTCTAGAAACGGCGTACGTTCCGATCGTGAACGACACTCTTCAGGAAGAGTTGGATCTCATGGCTTGCAGTTTGGCTGCCGTCTTTGATGCTCGTGAGTTCAGAGCGTTCACGTATCTTGTTTTTCAGCTCATGCGGCAGGGGAACCTGTCTCCTGAAGATCTGGATCGACTGGAACAAGCCCTCGATGGTGCTCCTGACGGGCGATTCTTGTTTGACGGGGAACTGATGCACACCGAAGACGAGATCATGCATCCATGCCTGTACGCCAATTGTCTTCCGGGGGATGGACAGGAAATGCACCGGAAGGAATTACTGGCGAGGGCGAACGAATTGCAGGCAAGGAACATGCCGCTCCCCGATGACGTCCGGAGGGTGGCGGAAAACGAAGACCGGCTCAGGGTGCGACACGGCGTCCCGTTCGTGAGCGATGCCATCTCTGAACAGATTCGGGAAGGAATACGTACCCTCCGGCTGACGTATGGAGTGGTACTCCGTCGGATTCTTGAATTTGTCGAAACGCAGGAGTCAGTTCAATTGCAGCAGTCGGCAGCGTTCCGGAATGAGGTGCGTCATTCCTCAATTTCGGCTTAAGAAAGGGCTCGGCAGTGATTTCGAAACGTAATGCTTGCTTTACTTTTCCGTATCAGTAGTATCGGGACATACACACTGCTAACTTAGAGTTGGCTTTAACTGATAACGAATTGGAAGAGTTGTGTCACAAAGCGGTGGAGGGAAAGGGGGCTGATGAAGAACATGGCAATTGTACTTTGGTGCATGTGATGCAGGAGCATCCTGATCTTCTCGCGACAACGATCAGAACAGTAAGTCGAATGGTGAGGGCTGGCTCATTCAGTCTGAAATTAGTGAACCTACCTGATGTGCAGCCCCCTGAGGCGCAGACATCCACATTTCAGTTTCCGAACGAGTCTTCCTCTTCTTCTGTAGATAATGAGGTCCCTGCAGCTACGAATGCGCAGCGCAACAGGGATCTTGTATTCGCTCTCTGTGAAAGTCTTGCGGAAGAATTACATGCCATCACAATGATTGAAGCCGGTGAGCGGTTGGAAGGAGATGATTTAAGAAAAGCTCATGAACGTCATGCTATCCGGGCTTTTTTCGGTATCGAGTCTGCGCTCCTGCTTCCTGCCGAATTGCAGAGACGGCGGGGGAATGAATTATCGGATGCTCAGTATGTTGCCGCGCTCGCAAGCATGCCGTTGCTCTTCGCTGAAATGGATCGTGCGGTGTGGTTGGCAGCCGGAGCCAGGGGCATGTCGGCTGAACAAGTGGAATTGGCAAAGCAGGAAGATGCCGTTCGGAGAGCGCACAATGCCCCGTTTGCCTGTCTGCTTCCGTTTGCAGCTTCAGTTTCTCCTCATTTGAGTAAGCAAAAAAATGAAGTCTTAGTAGATCCGGCAGATTCTGTTTCGGTGCCTGCACATACTGATGATTATGATGCTGATGGAATACGTGTTTATGATTTTTCAAATCATCCCCGCACGACCGAGCCGGTATCAAAAGGAATTGAATGTGGTGATTCGAAAGGAGTTGTCTGTGACCCAAAAGCATTTTCCGTAGAATGGGCTCCATGGTGGGTGCGTCCAAACCCTGGCCAGAGTGGATGAAGGGTGATTAGTAGTCAGAATTTAACTGTTGATGTTCTGATGTTCCTTTCGTGGTTAGAACAGACTTTATCTCATTCTTGAGAGGTTTTCTAAAAGATCAGAATTCCATTTTATTTGTGAGGTATTTCTTCATGAAAACATGCCTGCTTCTATGGTGTATATGAGATATCGAGGAATAATTATTGTTTGCTTTTGCATTCCCGTGTTTGCTCACGCTGCTTCAAGGGACATGTACCTCCGCGCCCGCGAACGGAGACGTCAGGGGAGTGAAGTGATGCAGGTGCAGAGTGCGGCAAGGTTTCTTTGGTCAAGGTCGGGAATGCCGCAGGCAGGTGAGGGCGGGGTGTTCCCGGTACAGGCGGAACAGCTTATTTGCGCTCTCAGAAGGTCTCTACCACATGACCGCGGCGGTGAGTTTGCATCGCAGATCTCGACAATCCTCGGGGATATCGTCGGACTTTCGGCAAAGGATGTCCGCATTGCGCTGACGGATCACACGTTTTGCAGAGAGAAGCAAGCGGCAGGCGGCGTGGCGACCGAACCGTTGCGTATTATCCATCTCGATCGTTCCGGCACACCCATATCCTCCAATCCCGTTTGGAACGCCTGCATCCGCGGGCAGGGGATTACTGCGGCTCTCATCAAATCGAATACTGATAAAGCTCTGTATCGTTCAGGGCATCAGCGCACGGAGATCCCGTGGAGTTGTCGCGACTACCACAAAGGTCCCATCGACGTCTGGACGCATCCGGATTTCCCCGGCCTCTCCATCGTGCTGGATGATCGTGGCCGGCTGATGTCCGCATTGCCGGCCGACTATTTGGCCGTGAAGGGAGGCTCGATTGCGGAAAGCAAGTAATACGGCATTTTCATGATCCGTATCGTTTTGTTCACCGTAGCTGCGGTTCGAAAACCGCAGCGGCGGCGATTGTCGATTCGACGCTACGGAGATACATATTCAAATCAGCTTAATTCCGTATAGCTTCTCTCATTGTGGAAATTTGGATCGTGAGCCGATGTCATGGTTCGGCTCCGCTCACCATGACAGTCCTACTTGCACTTCGCCCCGATCCGCACGCAGGCGCGCTTGGATTCGCACCACTCGAACCCGGGGGATCCGATGCAGGTGCGAGAGCGTGCGGTGTCCGTACAGCGTTCGAAGTCAGGATTGGCGGAGGGCTCTGGACAGCGCTCTTCCCATGGTCGGTAGCACTTGTCCAGACTGGCGCACCACTTGTAGCCGTAGTCGCGGCGGCAGCCGTTCTCATCGCGGTCTGCAGGCGGCAGCGACACCGAGGAATAACTTCGGGATACTCCGCATCCGGTGCGGGGCGAGAAGATGTCGTAGGGGCAGCTTTCCGAGGACAGCTGAATGCAGGATTGCTTGGAGTCGCACCAACCTTCGCCTCGCAGCGCGTTGCAACCATAGGAATCCCACGGCTGCACGGAGGAGCCACCAACTGCGCTTCCGCTGGGATATGTTGATGTGCAGGTCGTACCGGTTCGCAGACATGCCGACTGTGCTTCGCACCAGTAGAAGCCTTGGGCGGCGATGCAGCCGTGCTCGTCACGGATGGTGTTGTGTGTCGTCGGATAGTGACGCGACGTGGCGGGAAAGGCGCAATCCTCGATCCACGGTTGGATGCATGTCTGTTTGGCGGCGCACCAGATAGAGCCGGATGCCCGATCGCAAGGCTCGTACACTGTCGCCGGAGAGACGCTTTGTGTGTAGGGAGTTCTGTAAGAGGTGGACTCGGAACAGGACTCTTCCCACGGACGGATGCATCTCTGCTTCAAGCCGCACCACTGGTATCCGGCTGACGGAATGCACCCGTAGGCATCACGGTCACCGCCGACGATGGGGTAGGTGTTGGAGAATTGACTCGGGTAGTCTTGAGTGAATGTTGGCGGGTAGACGGCCGGAGAGTCGTACATCGGCTGCGGGATCCATGACATTGCATGTGTTTGAGTTGCAAGCAGGAGTGCCGTGGCTGCAGTGACAAGGGATGAGGTTTTCATAGGGAGCACATAGTACCATATTTCTTGAAGAGTCAATCCCGGTTGTTGAACGAACTCAGGAATGGGCTGACGGTCGGAAGCCGCAGTCATTCCTGTTCATACAACCGAATGTATCGCTTTCGTTCCCCATGCAGGCGTCGTTCTCGTAGAGACGCCCGATCGGGCGTCTCTACGAGAACAGGACGCAAACATCATTGTTTTCGTCGTCTGTGTTCCACGCACGATCAGCCAATTCGTGAGTTCAGTCCGGTTGTTCTGTACAATCCATCCGTGCGGCTCCTTATTGGAACGAACAACGCAGGCAAGGTCATAGAAATCGGAGAGGTATTGGCAGGTTTGCAACTTGAGATCGTCACTCCGAAGGTTCTGGGTATCAAAGAATCGCCGCCGGAGTCCGGTTCGACGTTTCAGGAGAATGCCATTCTCAAGGCGAAGTTCTTTCATGATCGATCGGGGCTGCCGACCGTTGCCGACGATTCCGGTATTATTGTTGTAGCCCTTCAAGATGAACTTGGCCTGCATACGCGTCGCTGGGGTGCGGGACCGGATGCGTCGGATCAGGAGTGGATAGAATATTTTCTGGAGCGGATGAAGAAGGAGAAGAATAAACGTGCACGATTTGTGTGCGTCCTTGCGTACGTTGATCTATCCGGAAACGTCCTGACATTCGAAGGTGATTGTCAGGGGGTGATCACCGATACGCTGGAAGCGAACTATTTGAAGGGACTTCCCATTTCTGCTTGTTTCAAGCCGGATGGCTTTGATCGTGTATTCTCAGCGCTGAGCATAGAACAAAAAAATAGTACAAGTCATCGCGGAAAGGCATCGAAAAAGTTTGCGTCGTTCCTTCGTTCGGCTTCGACGAAATTGCGATGAGTACTACCGCTTCAATCCTTCCGTAGCTGCGGTTCGATAACCGCAGCGGCTCGATTGTTCAGTCGCCGCTTCGGAGCAATATTCGGAATCATGTTCATTGGCATGAGGCGTCGGTCATTCATCCGCGCTTCCGTGCATGACTTCCGGCTGAGATGTTCCGGCTGTCCCCACTTCCTTGATTTCATTTCCGGCAAACCGGATGAAGTTGACCAGCTGGAACAGAATGAAGAGAACGTATATACCCAGAAGAGCGATGCCTTCCTTGCGTGAGAAGATCTGCTTCGTCCTGCTGAAGATGAAGAAGAGGATGAGGCCGACAAGGAGCAGGAAGAACGTCGGGATGAATTCGCTCCGTTCCAACGTGAAAGTTCCCTTCGCTATGGCGAGGAATCCCATGATGGCCGTGTTTGCCGCCGCCGAGCCCATGTAGTCACCGAATGCGATGTCCTTGTGCTTCCCCACGATGCAGCGGATGGCGATGACCAGCTCCGGCGCGTTCGTGCCGATGGAGAGCAGCAGCAGGCCAACCAGAGACGCGGGGATGGAGAGCAGCTGCGAGAAGTAGACGGACTCGTCCACGAGGATCTTGCCCGCAACGAAGATCAGCATGCCGGCGAGGAGGATCTTCGCGGCGTCCGCCAGCGTCGCTTTGTGATGAAGCCAGTGTCCCGGATGGAGCAGTTCGTCTTCCACGTCACGCACGGTTTCCTCGACCATTTCCTCCACCGGCTTCCTCTTCTGCACCGCGAAGAGCAGTGTGAAATAGAGGAGCAGCATCACCAACCCTTCGGTTCGCGTTACGTTGCCGTCCAGCACCAGCAGAGATGGGATGATGGCGACGGTGATCACGGACAGCAGCCCTTTCACTCCCAGTGATCCGTTCACGGGTATGCCGTTACCGAGCACAGCGAGCAGCGGAATGATCAAGAGGAAGATCACGAGTGTGCCGCCGATGAGATTACCCGCCGACACCTGCGGCACTCCTTCGACTCCGGCATTCACCGCCACCGAGAGTTCGCTGATGGAGGTCATGATGCCGAGCACAAAGAACGCCACGGCGAACCCCGGTTTCCGGTAACGCTTGGCCACACGATCCGTCGCGCCCACCAGCAGCCCTGACAGCCCCCAGATGACTGAGGAAGACAGAAGGAAGAGGAATAGGTGCAGAAGGACGGTCATGGGTGTTTGTTAAATGTAATTATAACAGAAAATACACAATAATCAATAACTGGCGCTGCAGCTGCTCACTGACTCTGCACCGTGCGCCCTCTCCCCCGACCCCTCTCCCGGGCTCGCGTCGGCGAGCAGCCGGGAGAGGGGAGGAGCAAATGCTTCAATGCCGGTTCCCCTCCCCCGGCAATCCCCGCAGGGATCCGGGGGAGGGGCTAGGGGTGGGGGTGACATGCGGAAGAAGCAGCATTAATGAACGATGCATTGCTTGATGTGCGCAACGTCAGTAAGCAGTTACATGGCGCTGTAATTCGTCACTGACTCAGCGTGAATGAGGTAGCACGCGCATAGTGCGCGTGGTCGGATGGGCATCGTGCCTACAATCCCTCTCCTCCCGCCATCTTATCAATCAGCACCTTTCGCGCCTTCGCACCGTCCACGGGTCCGATCAGTCCTTTCTCCTCCATAATGTCCAGCAGTCTGGCAGCACGCGCATAGCCGACTTTGAGTTGTCTCTGGAGGAGGCTGGCGGAGGCTTTGCCGGTTTCCTGCACCACGCGCACGGCATCGAAGAACATGTCGTCGCCGCCGTTGTCGTCCTTGTCCAGATCGATCATCCCTCTGGTGCCCGAATTGTCGTCGTTCTCACCGCCCGGTTCGTTCCCTTCGCCCAGTGTGATCTCCTCCGTCAGCATGCCGCCGCCGGCGATCTTGATGGCGTTGATGACGCGCTCGATCTCTTTCGTGGAGATGAAGATGCCCTGAATGCGGACGGGGTTCGGGGTCGATGCAGTCATGTACAGCATGTCCCCGCGTCCCAGCAGATCCTCGGCGCCGATGCAGTCCAGAATCGTCCGCGAGTCGATGGCGCTGACGACGCGGAAGGCGATGCGGGTCGGGATGTTGGCTTTGATAAGACCGGTGATGACGTCCACGCTGGGGCGTTGCGTCGCGATGATCAGGTGCATGCCGACGGCGCGTGCCATCTGCGCGATGCGGGCGATCATCGTTTCCGTGTCCTTGCGGTGCTGGCGCATCATGAGGTCGGCCAGCTCATCGACGACGATGACGATGCGTGGAAGCTTCTTCTCTTCCTCCTCCTGCTTCTCGTTGAACTCATGGAGGTTGCGGACACCCGCCTCGGAGAAGCGGTGGAGGCGGCGACCCATTTCCGCGATGGCCCATCTCAGCGCCTGCAGCGCCTTTTCCGATTCCGTGATGACCGGTGTCAGCAGGTGCGGGATGCCGTTGTAGGGCATCAGCTCCACGCGCTTGGGGTCGATCAGGATCAGTTTCAGCTCGTGCGGCGCGTTCTGGTAGAGGAGCGAAATCAGGAACGTGTTCATGCAGACCGACTTACCGGCTCCGGTGGCTCCGGCGATCAGAAGGTGAGGCATTTCCTCTATGGTTGCGATGAGCGCGTCGCCGCTCACGCCGCGGCCGAGCGGGAGCGTGAGAGGGGATTGTGACTGCTTGAACTGGGGGGATTCCAGAATTTCGCGGAGGTACACCGTGGACCGCTTCTCATTCGGCATTTCGATGCCCACCAGCGATTTACCCGGAATCGGCGCTTCGATACGCAGGCTTTGCGCCGCCAATGCCAGCGCCAGATCATCCTTCAGGTTTCCGATCTTGCTGAGCCGGATGCCTTCCGACGGCTCGAGGGTGAACTGGGTCACGGTCGGGCCGGGGTGCGCATCGCGCATGGTGACCTCCACGTCGAACTCCGCCAGCTTCTCCTTGATTCGCGCGGCCTGTTGCTTCAGGTCTTCATCGTTGACCGTCAGCTCGCTCCTCTTGTTTTCGAGTAAATCCAGTTCGGGGAACTTCCACTCCTCGAAGCGCGTGTCCTTCATCTCCAGCAGTCCGGACTGCTTTTGCGACGTGGCTTTCAGCGGGGCTTTCCCCTTCTCCTCCGCGTCATCATCCTGCGCGAATGTCGGCCGGACGATATTGAGATCCGGTTCCTCCTGATCCTGCTCGATCAAGTCGAGCGCATCTTCTGTTTCCTCTGGCTCCTCTCTTTCCTCTGGTTCTTCTCTCCTCGGTTTCTTCTTCTCATTGTTCATTCTCAGGTTTGAAATGATCCCCGGAATATCCGGTTCGAACGTGATGAAGAGGCCGATCAGGAACAGCGCTCCCAGCATGATGAATCCCGCCTGCGGACTTAAGAACGCTGCGAACGGGAATGACATCATGAACCCGATGGCGCCGCCCAGCTCATCCCTGCGTTCCACCAGCTGTTCCACGGGAGCCGTCAACTGCACGATGCCGAGGAAGGAGATCAGACAGAGTGCCAGTCCGTATGTCCTCTTCTTCTCGATGTTCGGCGCGCTGCCGATCATCAGGAGACAGCCGAGGAAGATCAGCGCCGCGGGGAAGAGCGTCTTCCACGCGCCGAAGAGGAATGTGAGGGAACGGCTGACGGCGGCCCCCAGCGGTCCCGCACCGTCCTTGAGCGCCAGGAAGAGCACCAGCCCCGCTCCGATGGCGAGCACCGCTTTCACTTGCCGCATGGTATGCGGTTCCAGCGGCAGGCCGTCATTCTTCCGCCTGCGCCGACGAACCGTCGCCTTCTTTCGGACTTTGGGCATCGGAGGCTATTGTACCTGAATAGCGGAGAAGTTTTCTATCCACTTTTACTCAAATCCAGCTCATCGAGCATATTCTCAAACGAAAATGCAGGTTTGGCTGGCTCAACGTTCGGAGGCTCTACTGAGGCTAGCTCTTTTGCAGGTTTGGCGAAACACACTCCGCATTGATCTTGTATTGTGTTAATCATATGGGCTGTCAACGCTTCGCTTCTTCCGAGAAAAACCATTTCACCACTATTGCTTTTGTCTCCGTCCGGAATGACATTCGTCACGTTGTCGATCGCTCTTCCGGCAGCATCCGCCAGCTTATCCATTGGCGTTCCGCCTTCAAGACATCTAAATTTCATTCTAAGAGAGTTCATATCGGGCAGGGGAAAGCAGCGGAAGTTAAAGAATATTTTTCAAATACCTCTGTGTGATGAGAGAGTTGATTGAACAGTTGTGTAGATTTGCCACCTTTGCAAAGCTGGTATGTCTCTCGGATCATGTTTAGATATTGATTCTCGCGGATGGCATTGTTCCCAGACATGACGGGGATCAAGTTTTCTATCTTTGTCAGATAAGGTATGAATACTACTCATAACGCTAGAATACTATGTATATATAAATAGTCAAATCGTAGAGTTTACCTGAGTTTAAAGCACTGGCAACCGATACTCTTTGAGTTTCAGAATACTCAATTTGAAATCAGGCATCACGTTTTCCATGCAGAGAAACCGGGAAGTCGGCTTGGGTAGGCTCAATTGTCTTTTTGTGGACGGTCGGTCTGTTCCGGCGCTTCATTCAGCGATCTTTCCTGTTCTGTGTGGTCAAAGAACAGGGCGGTTTCTCAGGGAAATTGACGGAGAAAAATCCTTCCGTTTTTGTTCGACGTGATACTATTGGAAGGTGCAGACGAGCGATGATTCATCACCGGCAACCAGGAAGGATATCCGCATGATCATGGATATGATCGGCAGGTCTATGGATGAGACGCGGCAATTGGTTACTGATGCCAATTCGGGATTGAGAGGAGAGATGACTGCGATGGAAGAACGGTTACGGGGAGAGATCGTCGCTTCATCCGAGCAGTTGCGGGGAGAGATCGTCGCTTCATCCGAGCAGTTGCGGGGAGAGATCGTCGCTTCATCCGAGCAGTTGCGGGGAGAGATCGTCGCTTCATCCGAGCAGCTGCGGGGAGAGATTGCTGCTTCTGAAGAACGCTTACGG
>JAQTSK010000051.1 GCA_028711345.1 Candidatus Peribacteraceae bacterium | reverse complement strand
TGGGAGTCTGTCCTCCTCTGAAGATGCGTATATCCGAATGGTACGATCTCTCGGAAGAAAACATCCAGGCGCTGCAGGACAGAATCTGGAAGCTCTGCCAAAACAAAGGCGCTCTGGAGAAGGCGAAGACGACACTGATAGACCTCTACCGTTTCCCGAAGAGCGCGAAGGAGAAGCCGTGGCCGCACATGAATGAGATGATCTGGATCTCGGGGGACGGGGATGCCGAGAAGATCGTCGGACTGATTGACGAACTCCTGCGTCCGCCCGCTGCATCTGTTCAAGCGGAAATTAAGCTGGTGATCAAAGAAACTTACTTCAGAGAAACTTTCTTCAATGGGAATCGCTCATATCGGAATTCAATTGGAGGAGATGTGGCAATGCAAGATGCGGCGGGGAAATCGTTGGGTTTGGATGGTAGGCCAGAGATAAATGTGCAATTGACGGCAACGACGGATGGAAAAGTGAAATTCAAAACAATCACGATAACCAATTGGAACGGCAATACTGCAGAGCCGGATAATGAGCTGCCCCAAAAGATGAAGACGGTGATGGATAATTATCTCGCTATGCCGACACTGGCGCCGGGGAGCGGAGCCGAACTCATGGAAGAGATGAAGATAGCGATGGAGCAAACGTACGAGAATGATCCGATCGTGAAGGTACTCAGGGGATCGGACCTCTTCCTCCAAGCAGATGGATCGTACCAAGCGCGATTCAATACAGATCGTGCTGTACAAGATGCGGCGAGGCAAGCGTTGAAATTGGATGATGACCCGTACGTGATTGTGCAATTGACGACAACGACGGATGGAAAAGTGAAATTCAAAATAATCACGATAACCAATTCGAACGGCAAAACTGCAGTGCCGGATAATGCGCTGCCCCAAAAGATGCAGGCGGTGATGGATTCATATCTGGCAATGACCTCACTGGCACCGGGAAGCGGAGCCACGCTCATGGAAAAAATGGGAGCGGCAATGGAAGAGGATTTCAGAAAGAAATGACATTTTCCTGAAGTGCTTGCCTGAACTCTGCAGGCTTTTTCTGAATGCCGGTTTATTCTTCAGTGTATAATCCCTCCATCATGTCCTTCTTCTCTACGAAGAAATCTCCGGCTTCCTCCGGCAACCGTCCAAGCGGATTTGAGTATCTGTCCGCAAACGACTGCTACATGGACACCGCATGCCAGTCACTGCGGCCGCAGCCGGTGATCGATGCGGAGATGGAGTACTACAAGCAGTACAACGCCTGCGGCGGCAGAGCCAAGCACAAGTGGGGGCAGCGAGTGGATGAGAAAGTCGAAGCCGCACGGGCGAAGCTCCTCGCTCTCTCCGGAAAATCGGCGAATGAGTACGCTGTCGCTTTCACACTCAATGCGACCTACGGCATCAACCTCGTGCTGCAGCAAATCCCCGCCGGAGGAATATCGTCCATCGTCACGAGCGAAACGGAGCACAACTCCGTCTTCCTCCCGAGTATCACATGGAGCAGAAGGAACAATGTTCCGCGGAAAATCCTCAAACGCGATGACAATGGAACGCTTGCGATTACAGGAGAAGATCTGAGCAATGCGCTCGTGATCGTCTCGACCCTCTCCAACATCGACGGACGCGGGCTGCCGAATGCGAAGGAAATTGCAGCGGCGGTACACAAGGGCTCAGGATTGCTTCTGATCGATGCCGCGCAACACATCGGTCACGATCCGCAGGGACTCAAGGGCATCGACTTCGACGCCGCGTTCTGCTCGGGACACAAAATGTATGCGCCGTCGTGCGGCTTCATCATCATCCGCAGGACACTGCTACGGAGACTGGAACCGTTCTTCATCGGCGGCGGAACCGTATCCGACGTCCATGGGAATGATTTCACGCTCCTGAAAGGCCCCGTCGACGAACATTCCATCCTCGAACCGGGACTCCAAAGCTGGGCGGGGATCGTGGGACTGAATGCCGCAATCGACTGGCTTGCGGCAGTGAAGCCGATGGGAAAATCGCCCAAGGCGTACGAAGAGGAATTGGCGGCGGCTCTTTTTAGTAAACTCAAAGCGATGCCGCGCATACACATGATGAACAGCGTCCCGCGACCGGTCATGAGCTTCTACGTCGACAATCTGGACGCACACAAGCTGGCTATCTTCTTAAGCGAGCAGCAGATCATGTGCAGGAGCGGCCACTTCTGCTGCCACCACTATCTAGAGCACGAGCGCAAGCTCCCTCCCCTGCTCCGCGTGTCGCTGGGACTGCACAATACCGCATCGGATATTGAAAGATTTTTGTCCGTGCTGGGAACGATAGTAAAGACGTTCTAAGAAAGAAGGATTCCGAAGAAACCGAGGAGTCCGACTAGTCCGAGGAACCGCTGCTACAATTGAATCGGTATTGCGAATGTACTTCTTGCCCTTTTTCCTTTTTTTGCCCTCTTGCCCTGCTCTGCATGTTCTGCATCGCCGCCTTCATCGTCTTCCTCATCCTCGCGATCTTCTCCGCGACGTTCCGTCCGCTCGCGGCAAAAGCATGGCACTGCGTCATTCGCCGCGTGAGTTTTCGTCCGTGCGACATCGATTTCTCGGAGGAAATGAAGGGGAAGATCATCGGCAAGATGATGAAGCATTCACCGGCGCTGGCCGCATTCGTGAGCCGCTGGATCGACTGGTTCTCGTTCGCGTTCGTCGCACTCTCCATCTGGAGTCTGGTGTACGCCGGAATGGCGGGACTCAATCTGTTCGTCTACGACACGTGCAATCCGCTGGCGGTGGAATCCTGCTCTCTCGGCGGTGAAGCCTGCGGCGTGCAACAACAAGTTCCGGGGCTCGTCCAATCATGGAAGAGCGGACAGATGATGGAATGGATGACCGGACCGTTCACACGCTTTGCAACGACTGTTGGACGCATCCCGGATCGTCTCAGGACATGGAATGCCGCCGAGTTCGTGGGACCGACGGCAACATTCATCGGCGCAACCGATCCCACCGCACCCATCGCGCTGGAAGTGATGGACCCGCTCTGTCAGTTCTGCAAAAAACTTCTCGGCAACATGGAAGCTGCGGGCATCGACCGCGAGTATCGGATCACGTATCTGCTCTATCCCATACCGGATGGGAATAGTCCCACGGGGACGAAATTCGCTTTCTCCCGCATCCTTGCGCAGTACATCGAATCGGCAAAGACGGTACGACCGGGCGCGGATTGGGATCTCATCAGGAAGATTTTCGCGAATCGCGATGACGGCACGGATTGGCAATCCTTCCTCCGCATCGGCGCAACGGAAAAGGAAGCCCGTCACACACTCGACGAATTTCTTGCGGAGATCGGCTTCACCGGCGATGAAATCGGCAAGGTACACTCACTGCTTGCGTCCGACTCCATCGCACAATCGCTGGATGCTCAGCGACAGATCGTCGAGAAGGGGCTTCGGACCATCAAAATTCCCACACTCATCATCGGCGGACGACGGTACGATCGGGTCGTGAGTGAGGGGAAGCTCAGGAAGTATTCGCAGGATGAGTCGCAAAAATAATGGCTGGGAAAGGATTCCGAGGAGTCCGAAGAAACCGAAGAGTCCGACGAAAAATCGACTGTTCCTCGGACTCCTCGAATTCGTCGGTTTCTTCGGTTTCCTCCGTCAATGATGGTACCCACTTCCCGCCAGAATCGACTGTGCCCGGTACAGCTGCTCCAAGAACACCAGCTTGCAGAGCTCATGCGGGAACGTCATGCGGCTGAGCGACAGAACGAGCTGCGCCTTCGACCGGATGCGATCATCCAGCCCGAACGCGCCGCCGAGAACGAACGTGACAGGATCACCACAATCACGTTTTTTGCCGATCCATGACGCAAATTCAGTCGAGAGAAATTCCTTGCCGCGCTCATCAAGCACCACGATGACACCATCAATCTTTTCAAGTGCCGCAAGCAAACGTTCATTCTCTTCTTCCTTTGTCCCCGCATTCAGAATGCGTTCCGAAAAATCGCATTGCTTCTTCAACCGATCAATGAACATCGTGCATCCATCGGCAATCCATGGAGTCTTGATCTTGCCGACGGAGAGAAGGGAGATGTGATGCATAGAGGAATAGGATGACGGTAGAAAATGAACAGCGATTGTTCAATGGTTAAATTGCTAAATTGTTCAACGGTCATAAGCTGGATAGATTGTCCGTCGCTGTGCCATGCAATCAATTTAGCCATTGAACAATATAACCGTTCAATGATACTCATCTCCTATTTTCGTTGCAGTAAAGCAACGAGTTCGATGTGCGCCGTGTGCGGGAACATGTCGACGGGCTGAATCGTGCGAAGGTCATACCCGTTCTTCAGAAATTCTCCCAGATCGCGGGCGAACGTGGCGGGATTGCAGGAGACGTACACGATCTTCTGCGGACGGTGCGTGATGATGGCGGACAATGCGTCCGGATGCAGTCCGACGCGCGGAGGATCGACGACGATGACGCTGAACGCGTACTTGCCTCCCGGTTTGAGCTGCTGCTGCAGCACCTGCTCCGCCTTGCCCTTGTAGAACGTGATATTGCCGATCCTGTTCTTGCCCGCACTCTGCAGCGCATCGTCCACTGCGGACGGATGCGATTCGATGCCGACGACCTTCTCGCAGAAGCGTGACAGATACTGACCGATGGTCCCCATCCCGCAGTACGCATCCAGCACCGTATCGCGCTGGGAGAGATCGGCGGCGGCGATGGCGCTGTAGAGCTTCTCCGTCCCGAGCGTATTCGTCTGGAAGAAGGAGAACGGGGAAATGCGGAACGTGAGATCGAAGAGACGCTCATGGATGGCCGGTTCCCCGAGGAGCGTGTGGATTTTTGGCGCATCGGGCTTGTCGTTCAGACCGAAGTGCTCGACGACGAGCAACGATTTAAGCGATGGACGGCCTGCGAACGTCAGGAACTTCTGGAACAGAGGCTCCAGCTCCTTCTTCCGGGCCTGCACGATGAAACAGATCATCTGCTCATCCGTATGGACGCCGCGACGGAGAATCAGAGAGCGGAGCATGCCCCGGTGCGTCTTGGGGTTGTATACGGGCAATTTCGTCGCAGCCATGAACCGACGAACATCTGCCAGGAGTGCGGGGAGCTGCTCATCATACAAATGGCATTCGCCGACGGGCAACACGGTCGCCCACTGACCGGGCTGATGGAACCCGATGCCGGGACCCTCGTCGAAATGAATGCGTTGAGGCTTGCCACCCGGAGTCTTGGGAGGATGATCTTCGACGCGCATCCGCTCGAAACCGAACGAGAGCTCCAGCTTGTTGCGGTAGTAGAAGACCTGCGGACTCGGGATGATCTTGAGCACACGACCGGGCAGCGTCCGTCGCACGGCGGCATCGGCGGGAGTGAGATGTTCGATGGTTTCGCGGACGATGTCCTCCTTGTACTGGATCTGCTTGTTGTAGGTGAGGTTCTGCCAGACGCAGCCGCCGCACGTGCCGAAGTGCGGACAGCGCGCGGGGATCTCATCGCGCGAACGCATGACCACCTTCTCGACCTTCGCCTCCAGAAACGTCTCGCGCTTCTTGGTGATGACCGCCTCCACCTTTTGACCGGGAAGTGCGCCGGAGATGAAGACCGGCAATTCGCCGGCCAATGCGAACCCCGCGCCGCCGTTCGCGAACTTCTCCACCTTGAGAGTGATGCGTTGTCCTGGACGTGGCTCCGGATCAGTTGACATAAAACGAACAATATAGTATAAATTGCTACTTTTTCCCCTCCCGATGTTCACACCGGTTTCCTGCGCTCATCGGAGTAAACCAAGAGACGGCTCAACCGTGCTCATCATTTCATTGATGATCTGCTTCCTCTTGACCGTCGCCATGGTAGCACGGACGGAAGCTGAAACAAGAGAAATTCGAAGCGGGACAACGGCATCTGCACTGGGCATCGGATTCTCTTCCGCAAAAGAAAGCGATGAAAAAATGGATCTGCAGAAAGCTGATCAACCGCAATCGCACGCGGCATTTCCGGCAACGATCTCTGCAGCCTCTTCCCCGCAGGGCAACGTACGGGTCGTGCGTCCGAATCACCGCTCCGCCAACCTGCTCCCTGTCGTCGATCAGGAAGACATTCTTTTGAAGCATCGCGTGCTCGCCGATCAGGTGCTGCGCGCGCTGCCAAGCCAGTGCAGGGACAACCTGCACCAATTTTTCGTCACGTACGAGAAGGATCCGAAGAGCCGCGGACTCGGAGGCGCTTCGACCATCATCGTCACGGGCACCGTGCCGGACAACGAATTCATGGCACTGATCGTCCATGAGTGCGGACACGTGACGGATCTGGGAGGCATGCGTGGCTCTTTAGACGGCGGAACGACCGCATTCGTCGACGGACACACCCCGATGTTCGGCAACGATCCGAGTGTGCCGTTCTATCTCTTGAGTTGGACCGATGCGCTCACGACCAAGCGCGGAACCGCGGCAAAGGACTTCGTCTCCGGTTACGCGCAGAGCGACCCGTACGAAGATTTCGCGGAATCATTCGCGTTCTTCGCGCTGCACAAGCATCAATTCAAGACCATCGCGAGACGCAGTTCCGTCCTGCAGGCGAAATATGATTTCCTCGATCGCATCGTGTTCGCGGATACGCCGGTGATCGCCGAAGGGAAATCGACGGGGAAGAGTATTCCGTGGGACGTGACGAAGCTGCCGTATGAATGGCATGCCAAGCAGTGACGCAACATCCGAGCCGTGCAGAGGAAACAGACAAGTCGTAGAAATGGCTACATTGTTAAACTGTTAAATGGCTAGCAGGCATAAACCAAGCCGTATAGGAGGAATCACTGCAACCATTTAGCCATTTAGCCATTTAACAATACTCATGTTATCTCTATGCTCACACCATCCTCTATGCGTAGAGTTGTCCTCCTCACCTGCTGGCTGGCGACTGATGCCATCCTGTTCATCGGCACCTACACGCTGGCGTATTTCATCCGCGTCGGGCTGATCCTCTCCACGGATTTCCCGATCGACCTCTACCTGCGGACGGTCCTCGCGGTCGCCCCGATGTGGCTGGCGACCCTCACGGCGCTGGGCGTCTTCGAGCTGACGACCATTCAGGGAAGCCGCCGGAATATCCTGCACATGTTCGCCGGCGCCATCATCGGCCTCGCATTCTTCACACTCGCGTACTACTTCACCAACAACCTCTTCTTCTCGCGTCTCCTCTTGGTCTACGCCGGCGTCTTGAGCTTCGTTGTCCCGCTGATCTGGCACCTTGCATTTGATCAATGGCAGCGGCGGATCTACCGCAAACTCCCCGCCGCCTATCCTCTCCTGATCATCGGCATCAACCGTGAAGCGGAGCGATTCATCAAACTGCTGGAGGAGAAGCAATCCCCGTTCCGGCCGGTCGGCATCTTGGATCCGCAGGGATCGTCACAGAAGGATGTCGCCGGCATTCCTGTTCTCGGGAAACTGAACAAGCTGGAAGAAGTCGTTAAATCGCTCAAACCGACGCACCTGATGCAGTGCAGCAATCTGGAACACACCATCAACCTGATGAGCGTTTGCCGGCAGCACAGGATGACCTACCTGCTCCTGCCGTCGGTGCTGGGTGTCGTCGGCGCGGGGGAGACGGTGGAGTCGATTGAGGGGCAGAATGTGTTGGCGGTGAAAGGCAGGTAATAGGTTGCAGGTGATAGGTAATAGGAAATGACATTCCACTCAAACCTAGAACCCAAAACCTATAACCTATAACCTATCGACGATGCAATCCTTCATCCTCGCCGGCGGCTTCGCCACCCGCCTCTGGCCGCTGACTGAGCGACGCGCCAAACCGCTTCTGCCGGTTGCGGGCATTCCGCTGCTCTCGACGTTGGTCGGACAGATTCCGGGAGCGGTACCCGTCACCGTAAGCACCAATGCGGCATTTGCCGACGATTTCAAGCAGTGGAAAAAATCCGTCGGAAAGAGCGATGTCCGGATCATCATTGAGGACGCAGGGCATGAAGACCAGAAACTGGGGGCGCTGGGGGCGGTGGCGCAATGGATAACAAGCGAGAACATCGACGACGATCTTCTTCTTCTCGCAGGGGACAACTATGTGGGCTGCTCGATGGCGACCTTCCTTGCGAAATTCCATGGCAATCCCCTGATCGCGGGACACGACATCGCGGACCCGGAAGCGGCGAAGGCCTTCGGAACCATTGTGCTCTCTTCGACTCTCCCCTCACCCGGCAGTCCCGCAGGACCCGGGGGAGGGGGTGGGGGTGGGGACACAGTCACCTCCTTTGAAGAGAAGCCCGAACACCCCAAATCCACCATTGTCTCGACGGGATGGTGGGTGCTGCCGAAGAGTGTGTTGCCGATTCTCGTCGACTATTCCAAAGCACATCCGGACAATGTCGGCGGCATCTTCGAAGAGTTACTGAAACGAACGATTCCGGTGGAATGTTTCGTGTTCAAAGAGCTCTGGAAGGACATCGGATCCTTCGAGTCCTACATGAGCCTCCACTGTGACGTTGTGAATGGAGCCAAAATTATCAATCCTTCAGCGACCGTCTCACCGGACAGCGAACTGCAGGAAAGCATCGATCTTGGCCCGAAGACACGAGTCAACAAAAGCGTCCTCAGGAATTGCATCGCTTTCGGGAAATCAACCATCACCGATTGCGTGCTGGACCGCTGCATTATTGACGAAGACTGCGTGCTGGAAGGGGTGGATCTGACGGACAAGATGCTGCGGAGGGGAACAATCTTGAGAAGGAGGTAAGCGAAAGATGTACCGAAGAGTCGCTGGTCAATGGGACACTGGTCTCTTTTCGGCTTTTGACCAGCGACTTAGACGGAATTAGCCAGTTTTGAATCTTTTATCTCCGTAGCGGCGATTCGAAAATCGCCGCCGCTGCGGTTTTCGAACCGCAGCTACGGTAACATTCAAGTTATCTCGTATTACCGACCAGTGACCAGCAACATTTCCCGACCAGCGACCTTTTGCCTTCCCCTCCTCCCCCAGCTACACTTGCGCGCGCATGAAACGAGGTCTCCTCATCATCGGCACAACCTCCCTCCTCCTGCTCGCGGCCTGCGCGAAGGAGACGACGCTGAAATTTGATGTGACGCTCCGCGCGCCGGATGCGTCGAAGGCGATGGTGTTGGCGGAAGCCGTGGAACGGGTGATGGTCAGAAAAATGACGGCTCAGAACATCGAGAAGCCGATGGTCTCGGTCGTGCCTGACGGCAGCGGCAGCGCGATCCTGACGATCGATGCGCCGGATGAGAACGCCGCTGACGTAGTCCGTACTCTGGTGAACGAACAGTTCACCTTCGATCTCCGCATCGAGGACACGGTGCCCTCGGAGCAGGAAGACAAGTTCGATCCTGCCCGCTGGCAGCCTGCCGGCATCACCGGGGCGCTGGTGACATGGGTGCAGGCAGTCGGGAACCGCGAAACGAATGAGATCGGCATCGATCTCACGTTCAACGAAACGGGACGGATGCGTCTCAAGAGCATTTTCACGGACAACGTGGGCAAGAACATCGGCATCTTCGTCCGCGGACTGCTGGTATCCAAGATGAACATTCTGAATTCCGATATCGGCGACACGCTCTCAATCAGCGGCGTCCCGTCCGCTGCCATCGCGGAAGTGTTCGCGGATGATGTCGACGTCGGTCTCCTCACCACCATACGGGAGATCCGCTGAATGAAGACATCATCTTCACAATTCAACTGCATTCTCCCTTTCCTGCCCTTCCTGCCCTCGTCTATCCTCCCCCCTCTTCCATGGCTTCCAAGCGTCAATCATTCCCCTGGGCCGCCCTCGTCGTGATCATCGCAGTGCTTGCGCTGATCATCGCCCTGCCGGACGCATGGAAGCCCTGGGCTCCGTCATTCCTGAAGCCGCAGACACGCCTCGGGCTGGATCTGGCGGGAGGAACACAACTGGATTTCCGCATCTCCGAGGATGAGATCAATGCACGCATCAAAACACTGGAAGAGCAAATCGACACCCTGAAAGAGAGCGGCAATACCGAGGAACTCCGGGTGAAAGAGTTCGAATTGATGAACACGAAGGAACAGCACCAGAAGATCGTGGAAGCCATCCGCTTGGTCTTGGAACGCCGTATCAACTCTCTCGGTGTCAGCGAAGCCACCATCACGCCGTCGTACTTCGGCTCCGAGAAACATCTCCTCGTCGAATGTCCGGGAATCATCGATGTGGAGAGATGCATCCAGACGGTGGGCAAAACCATTCAGCTGGAGTTCAAGGAGGAATTTACGGGATCCGAAACGGAGTACGCCGCCAAAGCGCGCGCTGAAGCGGAGATCGTCTACAAAGCCGTGACGACGGGTACGGGAACTCTGCAGGTGTACGGTCAGGATTACAGCAGCAGACTCGGCGTGCGCTACGTCGACAGCGAACCGGTCTTCGTGAGTTCCCTGCCGAAAGACATGCAGTTCGTCGCGGACAGATCTCCGGAAGCCCCCGTGACGAAAGTGGAGACAAGCGTACCGGTGACGATGCAGGATCAGAACGGGCAGATGACACTCGTTGAACAGAAGGGGATCTTCCTCGTGAAAGTCCTGGAACCCAAGAAACAGGTCCCGCGCCCACTTACTGACCCTGCGACTGCGTTCGAGGAACTCAAGAAGACGATGCCGGGCACCACGCTGGAACAGCAAACCGGAGTCGATCTGACAGCCGCCTCTGCGGATATCCGGCCTGTCTTGCAGTCGATGGAGATAGGTTCGGAGCAAGCAGTTTCGTTCGGTTCCGGCGCCAGCGGCATCGTCTACCTTGCCGGCCGCAATCAGGGAACGGAAGAAATGACCGCCAGCCACATCCTCATCCAATACAAGGGATCACTCAAGGCGGAACCGTCCGTCACGAGAACCAAGGAAGAAGCGAAAGCGCGCGCGGACGACATCAGCCGACGCCTGACCGCGGGCGGAAGTTTCGACGAGATCGTGCGTACGGAATCCGACGGACCGTCGAAAGACCAAGGAGGCAGTATCGGCACGATCAATCGCGGGCTGATGGGTGACGCGTTCGATGCGGCTGCATTCACGCTGAAAACCGGAGAACTGAGCGACGTCGTGGAGACCCCCTTCGGCTTCCACATCATCCGAGCCGACGAGGCCGCCGCCGTGACCAAGACGACGGTGACGTACTCGCTCTTCCGCATGGAGGGAAGTCTTGCGACGGCGCAGAATCTCATCGAAAAAATCGGGAAGGGCGAGGTGGTGCGGATGGAAGATCAGATCGTCCTCCGTCGTCTCTTCTTCTCACTGACACCGACCGGATGGAAAGACACCGATCTCAACGGTCAGCGCTTCCGCATGGCCTCCGTCACCGTCGACGATCTGGGTGCCCCCGTCGTCCAGATCCAGTTCGATGAGGAGGGAGGAAAACTCTTCCAGGAACTGACGAAGCGGAACATCGGCAAGCAGATCGCCATCTTCGTCGGCGGCGAGCCTGTCTCCGCTCCCATGGTCAATACGGAAATCTCCGGCGGCAACGCCATCATCACGGGGAGCCGGACGTTCGAGGAGGCGCAGCAACTCGCTCAGGATCTCAACACCGGCGCCATCCCGGCACCCATCCACCTCTCCGGCCAGACGACTATCGAAGCGACATTGGGGGCAAATGCGCTGCGGGAATCGGTCTCTGCCGCCGCGATCGGTCTCCTGATTCTCTGTCTCTTCCTGATAGCGATCTACCGGCTGCTGGGTGTCTTCGCCTCACTGTCGCTCGTGTTCTACGTCATCCTGCTCATCGCCGCGATGAAACTGCCGCTCTTCCTGATCACGAAAGAGCATGTGGTGCTGTCCCTCGCCGGCATCGCGGGCATCATCCTGTCCATCGGCATGGCGGTGGATGCGAACGTGCTGGTGTTCGAACGCATGAAAGAGGAACTGCTGCGCGGCAAACACCTCTCCACCGCCGTCGAGCTCGGCTTCCGCAAAGCCTGGCCCTCCGTCTGGGACGGCAACTTCTCCACGCTCATCACCTGCGCCATCCTGTTCGTCGTCGGCACGAGCATCATCCGCGGCTTCTCGATCACGCTCTCCATGGGTATCCTCATCTCCCTGTTCACCGCGATGGTCGTCACGCGATGGTTCTGCCGGAAACTGGTGACGTCGCCGCTGGCGAAACGGGGGGATCTGATCGGCATTCCGTCAACGGGCGCTTCGGAAGCAAAAGAAGGCATGTGAGAGGTTTCCGAAGAAGCCGAGGAGTCCGAGGAGTCCGACGAACAACGTTCGAGTCACCTCTTGCCCCTTTGCCCTCTTGCCCCTTTGCCTTTATTTATGGATTCCCTCCTCCTCCGCAACATCCGCGTGAACACCCGTATCGGCGTGCCCGATGAGGAACGGAAGGCGCTGCAGGATCTGCTCGTCTCGATCGAATTCCTCCATCCGATTGTCGCTGCAGCGAAAACAGACAATCCCGCATTCGGCATTGATTATGCCGTTGTCGTTCAGCTGATTGAGAAGGCCGCAATGACCGAACGGAAAACCCTCGAACGCTTCGCGGAAGACGTTACCGATGCGCTTCTGAGACAATTCAAACCC
>JAQTSK010000050.1 GCA_028711345.1 Candidatus Peribacteraceae bacterium | reverse complement strand
GACGAGCCTACGGTCTGCGTGATGAAGAATATTTGCGGCTCAAAGTGCTCACTTGCATGCTTCCTAAACTTTGATCATGAAAAAGAATGTCAGATCAGTTTACCCACTCGATTACCTGAAGAGGCATGATTCTTTGGTGGAGAAATAGTTTTCACATCGTCATGCCGCCTCACTCCGGCTCTGCGGAGCCACCTCTCTCCCGATGGGGGCGAGAGGGGAACCAAGGAATAATCGGACAAAGAGTTCCGTCGATCAATACAGTGCTCCCTTCGCCTCCGCAGAGGAGAAGGGCCGGGGATGAGGCGGGGGAGGAGAAGCTGTTGCATCCTCCGAAGTGCCTTCGAGAACCTTCTCATTTTTCGGTCTAAGAAGCGAAATATTGTGATCATCGGTGAGCCGCCATGTCGACTTTGCAACTTACTCCACCAAAGAATCATGTGATCCCAACGATGTCAGGACTTCGATCGAAGGTCAGGACTGCCCGGCTTAGTCTGCGGACTATCCGTCTCGACCGAGGCATTCGGCTTATGAAGGCGTAATTACGGCGAAGTCTCGGTTGCTTTGAGCACCGGACGAAGCCGAATGGAGCCGCCCGCGAGGATTGAACTCGCGACCCCCTCCTTACCATGGAGGTGCTCTACCACTGAGCTAGGGCGGCAACCGAATGAATAATTGATAATGGATAATTGAAAAAGAACGGATTGGTTTGATCGAAAGCCCGCCAATTGTCGGTGGATGCCGCCGGAATGTCAATTCTCGACTTCCACGGTCTGGAGCCAATCCTGCGGTTTTTGCTTCCGCCACTTCCGCAGCGCGTTCTTGAGTGTATGGAGGCAGAGGAGGGCGCATTTGATGCGACGCGGACCGACCGGCACGCCGAGAATCTTCCGGACATCATCCGGCTTGAGATCGGCAATTTCGTCGGTTGTTTTGCCTGATAGCTCCTCCGAAAGCATGGACATGGCGGCCTGACTGATGGCGCAGCCCGTTCCCTCCCAGCGAATGAGAGTGATCTTCTCTCCGGCGATCTTCAGATGAACGGTGAGATCGTCGCCGCAGCTTAGGTTCTCTTCCCGATGGCTGACGGTCGCATTCTTCAAGCTCCCCGTGTTCCGCGGGTGCTTGTAGTGGTCGAGGACGTTGTCTGCATACAGATCCATAACGGTTTGGCGGGAGTTTTTAAATCAGTCGGGTCAATGGCTAAATGGTTAAATTGCCAAATTGCTGCATACCTTTACCATACCTTTTTTGTCTGCTAACAATTTGGCCATTTAACAATTTAACAATCTCTGCGCTTTTTCAATTGCAATCACGCATCTCTCGATCTCTTCTTTCGTATTGTATGCCGCAACGGAGAGACGGGTGGAGGCATTGATTTTCAGGTGACGATGCAGCGGCTGGGTGCAGTGGTGACCTGCGCGCAGACAGATGCCCTGTTGTCCGAGGATGTCGGTGAGATCGTGCGGATGCACGCCCTCAATTGTGAAACTGATACATCCCGTGCGATCATCCGCATTTGCAGGTCCGAGGATGTGAACTCCTTCGACTGCAGAGAGCACATGCTGCGCATGTGCGATCAATGCGTGTTCGTGTTTTGCGATTGTCTCCATCCCTGCATCGTTGATCCATTTCATGGCTGCTGCAAGACCGATCGCATCAGCCACAGACGGAGTGCCGGCTTCGAACTTCCGCGGCAATTCCGCCGGCGTGAACGTATCCTGCGTGACGTTTTGGATCATGTCACCGCCGCCGAAGAATGGCGGCATCGAGCGTAGAAGCTCCTCTTTCGCAACGAGCACGCCGACGCCCATCGGGCCGTAGAGTTTATGGCCGGAGAATGCGAGGAAGTCCACGTCGAGAGTCCGTACGTTCATTGGCGTATGGGCGATCAGTTGCGCGGCATCGACCAAGACTTTGGCTTCAGCGGCGTGTGCCAATCCAATGATTTTTTCAAGCGGCGGACGCGTGCCGAGGACATTGGAGAGGCCGGTGACACTCACCAGCTTCACCGATGGCTTCTTCAGAGCTTTCTTGAGGTCTGCGATGGAGAACGTTCCCTCGGCGTTGATGCCGATCCACTCGATCCGGATGCCCTTCCGTTCTTTGAGCTGCAGCCACGGAACGATGTTGCTGTGGTGCTCCATGATCGATAGCGCCACGGCGTCGCCCTCCTGCAGAGTTGTCTCTCCCCATGATCTCGCCACGAGGTTGATTCCTTCCGTAGCGTTGCGGGTGAAAATGATCTCGTGCGACATCGCTCCGACAAATGTTGCCACCGTTTTGCGGGCTTCGTCGTAGGCGACCGTCGTCTCCTCCGCCAGAATATGCACGCCACGGTTTACGTTGGCATTGTGCTTTGTGTAGAACCCGGTCAAGGCGTCGATCACCGTTGCTGGTTTTTGCGTTGTCGCGGCATTATCAAGGTAGCACAGCGGTTGTCCTCCGATGTTGCGCGACAGGATGGGGAACTGCCTGCGGATGGCGCGGATATCGAAGGACATGAGGGTGGCAGTATAGCCTGAGGAGAGGGCAAAAGGGCAAAAAGGCAAGAGGGCAACAGGTACCTTTTGCCATTTTTCCTTCTTCCCTTTCCGCCAATCCTGTACCCTATTCTTCCGTATGACCCAACGCACCGTTTCCATTCTCACGTACACGCTTTTCACCGTGGCTCTCCTCTGGGGAGGGTTCACGTTCATCGTCTATCTGGGTATCCCCGTTCATCAGCTGGTGTATCAGTCGCAGGCCGAGGTCAACGCCATCGGTCAGGTCTGCGGAACCGGTGTCACGGTCGGTACGTATCTTTGCCGCGGAATGCAGTCACTCTTTCCCTTTCTCAGCGCCGTGTTCCTGATGGGCAGCCCTTTCTTCGCCTACACGTTGCTATCAGTCCTCGTCTTTGCGGGCGTACTCATTTGGTCGGGGTACCGCACGGGGTTCTTCCACGTCACCATTCGCTTCCGCCCCGCCTTTCTCATCGCTCTCTTCTGCCTTTCCGTCTGGCTGATGGGAACGACATTCTCTCTCGGCACGCTCTTCAATCTGAAGACTCCCGCGGGTGAAATGATGGTCGATGTCACCGGCAACAGGGCCCCTCCTCCCTTCCGTCGGTTCATCGAGCCGACGGCGCAGGTCTATGACAGTGCCGGCCAACAGACACTTGCGGAGCTGCAGAAAAATTACACGGATTTGCTGGAGCGGGGATGTCTGACTGATACGCACCTCGTGACGCGGGGGGATGCGAAGGTGTATGACATGAGCTTCTTGTGCATGCAGGCGAGCTTGTTCTCCCGCGTCGGCTTGCAAATCGCGCTCATTCTCTGGTTCCTGCTTAACCTCATCGTTCTCGGGTCGTTCCTGATCGTGTCTGTCATCAGGATCAGACACCTGCAGCCCCTGCACCTTCTCTGCCTGTCGCTCGGCATCGGCGCGCTCGGATGGTCGGCCATTCTCTGGGCACTCTCCCTCTTCGGTGCGCTTCAACCTGCCCCCGTCAGATTGCTGTTCATCGGCATGCCCGCACTGCTCTTTCCGCAGACATGGTGGTGGTTGCGGCGTTCCTGGCAGGGAGAATGGGAGGTGGAGTTCTCTTTCAAGAACGTCGGCATCCTCCTCGGATGGCTTCTGTTGTCGTACCTTGCGCTCAATTTTCTCAACGTCGTGCGTCCGTTTCCCATCGGTTGGGATGATCTCGGAAGTTACCTGAACCGTCCGCGCCTGCTTGCCAGTTACGGCTCGTTCATTCCTTCCATGTCCCAGTTCCAGTGGGAGTACCTGACCTCCCTCGGGTTCGTGCTGTTCGGATTCGACAGTACGGTCGGTTCCACGTTCGCGATGCAAATCAATTGGTCCGCGGGTTTCATCTCGGTCCTCGTGGTGTACGCATTTGCCCGGTTGTTCCTCGGACGCGGCAGCGGGATGCTCGCAGCCATGCTCTACTACTTCTTGCCGATGACGGGACACTTCTCATTCGCGGACATGAAGATCGACAATGCATCCTTCTTCATCAGCGTACTTGTCCTCCTTGCGGCCTGCCTTGCCCTGTTCCCCGACTCCGAAGACACCGAAGACGCTGGAACGGCGGAGCCGAATCGGCATTCATTCATTTTTTCCGAGCGCTTTCGACTCTTTTTTCTTGCCGGTATTCTTGCCGGTTTCAGTCTCGCAGTGAAACCGACGGGCATTCTGGGGACGTTTCTCGCATCCGCCATCATTGCGGGAGCCCTTCTGGGTCCGGTCGGATTCGCGGCCGCAGTCATCGGCAGCTTCGGGGTCCTCAGCGGATACGGTCCGTTGGATTCCGTTCAGTTATTCAATAAATTGGGTGTGCCTGCGATCTTATCCAACGGACAATTCTTCGGCATCGCCTTCGCGCTCATGGCGGTATTTCTCGTGATCGCAGCCGTGAAAAGTCCGGCAGTTGTCCGGAGATTCCTTCCCGTTTGCGGAATATTCATCGTCGGATTTATCGTGACTGTTCTTCCGTGGATGGCCCGCAACGCATTCGATGCGCACACATTCAGTATCAGCACTCTGCTCAAAGCCAACGATACGAGCACGCCGCAGGTTTCCTTTTTGCAGCAGCCGGAAGGGGTCGTCCCGCAGGCCGGTGCCCCCACTCGCTACCTTCCGGCCGATCTGAAATTGGATCCGGAACATCCCGCATGCAAAAGCAATGCGCGGACGGAGGAGCTGGACAGATACTGGGGTTTCGGCACCGGCATCTCGCATTACCTCGGACTTCCCTGGAGGCAGGTCATGAATATCGATGCGTTCGGGTACTACGTCACTCTCGTGCCGGCGCTCCTCCTCTTCTTCCTTCTGCTTCTCTATCCGTCACTCTGGGATGAGCGTTACGAGCAGTACCATGTTGCGGGTGCGGCGATCCTTGTCGTATTTTTGATACACAGCTTTCTGTCGCTCTTCGCGGTCGGTTGGTACCTCGTAATGATCGGTTGGCTGGCATCGACATCCGTGGGTTTGGCATTTCTTTCCCTTGTCCTTATCGCGTTCATTTTCATGCCGTTCACCGCGCTGCTCTGGCGTCCGGAATACCGCTGGTTGGGTCTTCTGTTTGCGGGAACATGGGTGTTTCTCATTCAATGGATCCTCGTCGGCAACGGTGTCGTCTGGTACGGCATCGGCATGTTCCTCGGTTTTGCCGTCGTACTGGAGGCGCTCGTCCGGCTTGCTCCCGACAGATCGAGTCGTTTCGTGATGGCGTTCTTCGTCACGATGAGCATTCTGGTCTGTCTGGTGAACCGTCTCTGGCAGTTTGATACCCAGAAAAATCTGTTCGAGTATCCGCTGGGGAAAATATCCGCGAGCGCACTGCGCGAGTCCACCATTCCGAACTATGACGACATTCGTCAGAGCGTGGAGGATCGCCGCGCGACGATGCCCGACACACCCTACACGTATCGGATCGGCACATTCATCTCCTACTTCATTCCGAAGAACCGCGAGGTTCTTCCGCTGTCGGATCATCAGATGGGCTTCTTCAATTGCATCAATCAGGAGCGGGATCATGCGCTGACAATCCGTCGTCTGAAAGCACTCGGGTTCAACGGCATCATCTTCGACACGAACACGCAGACCATCGAGAAAGATCCGAACGGATCGCTCCACCAGAAGGTCCAGGCGTTCACGGATTTTGCGAATGACGCCACAACCGGCGTGCAGGTCGTCATCAATGATCCGGGGAATGGGATAGCGTATATTCTGCTTCCTTGATTGGACGGAGGTTGATGTTGATGTCATTGGAATCAAAGAAGTAGCTGGTAGTTTGTAGCCGATAGCTAGGGTTGGTTTTCTTCCTACCAGCTACCATATGCCAGCTACCAACTACTATTCCTGCTAGTTTCTCTGCTTCCAGAGCGGTACGCTGTCTCTTGTGCGAACGTGTGCCATCATCCCCGCTTTCAACGAAGCCACCCACATCGGAGCCGTGATCCGCGGCGCCCGTCAGTATGTGGATGAGGTCATCGTGGTCGCGGACGGCTCGACGGACGACACCGCGGAGGTTGCCAGGCAGGCAGGAGCCCGCGTCGTCGTGCATCCGGAGAACTGCGGCGCCGGTGCAGCGACCATGACCGGCCTCGAGGCAGCCCGGGCACTGGCGTTCGACATCGCCGTCACCGTCGACGCAGACGGGCAGCATGCCACGGCGGATATTCCGAAGCTGATCGCTCCTCTTTCGCAGGGAGCAGATCTGGTCATCGCCAACCGCTTCGGAGGCCGGAAAGTTTCCATTCCGCGGATTCGCATCCTGTTCAATGCCATCGGCAATGCCGTGACGCTCCTCGCCACCGGCATCTGGCTTCCGGATACGCAGTGCGGGTTCAAAGCGTTCGGTCCCCGTGCCCTCCGGCAGGTCGATCTCAAAATGTCCGGTTTCGAGTTCTGCACCGAGATCATCCGTGAAGCGGCGCGTTTCCGGTGGAAAATCGTCTCCGTCCCGTCGCGGGTGGTATACTCCGAGTACACGCTGGCAAAAGGTCAATCCTTCGCGAACGGCATGAAGACCGCCGCCAAAATCCTCCTCCGCAGCTTCCTCCGCTAAATCCATGGAGTTCACTCCGTACCAGATCATCGTTCCCATCGGTTCCATCCTCATGGTTCTATACGCCTGGAACCTGGTGATGCGTCAGAAGAAGACCATCTGGGAGGGGATTCTCTGGACGCTGTTCTGGGGAGCCATCGCCTACGTCGCGTTCCAGCCCAACAGCCTTCAGCATCTGAGCGCGATCACCGGTATCAAGAAGAACGAGACCGCCGCCACGTTCACCGCCATCGTCATCCTGTTCTTCATCGTGTTCTACATGATCATCCGCATCGAGGAACTGGGGCAGCGGCTGACGAAGGTGGTGCGGGAGAAAGCTTTGAAAGACGCGGGGATCGGCGAAGAGAAGTAGGGAGAGAGGATTAAATGGATAATGGATAATGGATAATGGATAATGCACGTCGGTGGTTAGTATTGATTGAAGCCAATTCTCAATTATCCATTCTCAATTATCCATTCGAGTGCGTACCCTTCTCCTCATCAGCCCCTACTGGAAGGAAGACCACCGCTGGATGGTGAGTTCCGTGAAGCTGGCCGGGTTATGGCAACGGCTCGGGTACAGGGTTGTGGTCGTGTGTATGGGGCATCCGAGCGACCAGCGACCAGTCATCGAAGGCGAACCTCGCCTTTGGCGGGCGACCAGCGACCAGCACGATTCAACTATTCCAAATCATGGTGGGTCTGCTGCACCGCAGACTCTCGAGATCCACCGCATTCCTGATTTCTTCCTTTCTGATCCGTGGAACTACGGCATCGCACCTGGCTTTGCGGGGAAGGCGTTGAGGCTTGCGGAGGAATTCAAGCCTGACATCATCGTGGTCAATAAAATTCTCTTCTGGAGTTCGTTCGCGCTTCTCAGGTTGCGCCTTGCGGGATTCAAGGTTCTCCTCACGACGGATACGCTCGTCGGCATCACGTGGTGGCCGCGGGGTCGCTTCGCGAAGATTTGCGCCGCCATCTACGCGTGGACGGGCGGGTGGCTGATCCTGAAAGCGGCCACGAAGGTGGTGTTCTTCCATCCGCAGCCGCCCGCCATCCTGCAGCGACTTGGTGTTGCGGAGAAGTCGACGGTGATTCCGACGGGAATAGACCTGAGGGGCGATCAGCGAACTGCGAACAGCGATCAGCGGAAAGACGCAGACCGCAGACCGCAGACCGCAGACCGCTCTCCTGACAATCGATCGGTAACCGTCACCTATGTTGGTCGTTTAGAATCTGTGAAGGGTGTGGATGATTTTGTCGCCGCTGCGCTCAAGGTAAAACAGGAACATCCGGAGCTTCAGATCCAAGTGGTCGGCTGGTCTAAGGAGAACCATCCGCTCGTCGAAGCGCACAAAGACGCAGTAACTTTCACCGGCTTGCGGCACGATATTCCTGACATTCTGTCATCCACCGATATCTTCGTTCTTCCAAGTTATTCCGAAGGACTGAGCAATGCATTGATGGAAGCCATGACTGCGGGTTGCGCCTGCATCGCAAGCGATGTCGGCGGCAACGCTTTCCTGATCCAAAACGGCGTCTCCGGATTCCTGTTCCCGGCGGGCGACCGCGAAGCGTTGGCGGCGCACATCCGTCGGCTGATCGACGATCCCGCCAAGAGACAGTCGCTCGGGGAGGGGGCGAGGAAGAGGATTGAGGAGAGGTTCAGCTGGGAGAAGGTGGGGGAGGAGTACAGGAAGCTGTTCGAGAGCTTCCGAATGGAAAATGGACCAGCCTTCGCCAAGGCTTCGACCGGCAAGAAATGGAAAATGGAAAATGACAGCCATGCATCCGGCACTGATACAAAGTAACTTTCAATTTACCTTTTTCAATTTTCAATTCCAGCCTTCCAATGCCTCGTCTCCGCTTGGTCTACCTCTCGGCTTTCCTGTCACCTTTTCGAAGCGGTGCCGAGGCGATGGTGGAGGAGGTGTCCGTGCGACTCGTCGATCAGTTCGATGTCACGATTGTGACGGCACGACTGAAACGATCCTCTGCACGCCATGATCATCTGCAGAAAGTCCGCGTCATCCGCGTCGGATTCGGTTTGCCGATCGATAAGTACCTCTTCCCGATCCTGGCGCCGATCCGGTGCCTTTTCCTTCGTCCGCATATCATTCATGCGGTTCTGGAATCGTACGCGGGGCTGGCACTGGTCGGCTGCCGGTTCACGGTGCCATGGGCGAAACGCGTGCTGACACTCCAGAGCACCAATACGTCATTCCTGCTCGGTCCGATTCACCGTTCGGCAGGTGTCATCACTGCAATTTCGAATGCACTTGTTGAGCGCGCTCGACAGTTCGGCAGGGATGATGTCGTGCTCATTCCGAACGGCATCGATCTCCAGTTGATTCAGAAAGCATGCGCGACTCATCCCAAGGATTCAGGGTGCGTGCTGTTCGTCGGGCGGCTGGAACCGATGAAAGGTGTCGATGTCCTCCTCAATGCATTTGCCAAAGCCATCGTCGGCCTATCGCCGGACATTCATTTGCGCATCGTCGGCGACGGTTCTCAGTCGGCGACGCTCAAAAATCTTGCGAAGGAACTGGAGATCGATCATCGTGTGACGTTCACCGGACGAGTCAATCATCAGGCTGTACTCGAGGAGTTTGCGAGGGCGGAAATTTTCTGCGGCCTCTCGCGCAGCGAAGCGCTGGGGAATGTCTTTCTGGAGGCACAGGCTTCAGGATGCGCGGTCATCGCGACGAATGTCGGCGGCATTCCGGACATCGTGAAGGACAGGGAGAGCGGATTGCTAGTTCCACCCGATGACGTGGATGCTTCCGCAGATGCGATTAAATCATTGCTAAGTGATCCGTCGCTCCGCGCAAAATTGTCCCTTTCTGGAAAGAAGGGCATAGAGCGATACGATTGGGATGCCGTTACGGCGATGTTCTTGATAGAAATTTATAATAGAATATAGTCTCTTTATGCCAAAGAAGCGGACGACCATTGAACGGCCCACTGATAAAGCGCTGGAATCATATGAAGATTTTATCACTCAGTTCTATGCTCTCTTTTTCCAGCAAGACGCGCCGGTTATTATTGAGAATTGGGTGCCAAAAAAGGGGGAAAATGTTCTCGTTTCATACAATGCCTGCATGAATGAACTCGCAGCCGCCTTCGTTTGTCGATGGAGGGAATTGAACGGGTGTCCGGACACGGGGGACCTGGGGGCGTTGTACAGATCGAATCACATGCAGCGGATTGCCTGCGGCTTGCATCTCCTTTTTGTTCGGGCTGATTGGCCGTCCCGCCTGATCGTTGCTCCAGGTGCAAGTAGTGAAGATGTCTTTAATGCCAGTGCCATGCAAACCGGAATGCGTTTCCTCGGGCACCTTTCCCAGCACTTGCTGCAGGGAGGGGCGGAGATATCTTCAACCGAGAAAGAAGAGCCCAAACAGCGAAGAGTCGGCAAGCTTCAGAAAAGAGCCCGGAGAAGGATCGAAACACAACTTCCGGAGGTCATCGGGTAATGCTGTTATCGTGGCATCAGGAACCCTCCGATTGTTTCCACGCAGCGATCCACGCTCTCATTCACCAACATATGATCGAACAGGTGTGCGTGGGAGTCGAAGGCATCCAGATGTGATTTGGCGCTCTTGAGCTGCTCTTTGATCTGCGCTTCGGGATCTTTCCGGATGCGCAGGCGGTGCAGGAGAGACGAGAGCATGCGGCGGTGCGAGGTGCCCGGCGGGAGGAGTCCGCAACTCAAAATTGTTCGACGGCCGAGGGATTTCGCCAATCCTTCCAGCAGCTGCATGTCCGTGGTGACGACCGGCAGCTTCTTCCGCTGCCAAATCGCGTCGATATCTTTGCGGCGATAACCTGCACGATACGGTCCGCTGTCGGTCAGCGTGGTGTGCGCCACGATGTCACCACTCTCAATCATTGATTCAAATCGTTCCTCCGACACACTGAGGTGAGGTTCCGCATGGTGGGCTTTCAGTTTCCGCGTCGTCACCATGGGCACTTGTTCCACCACACTCGAAAACATCGACAGGAGCGAGCGGGTAATGGTCGTCTTGCCTACTCCCGAGGGTCCCGTCAGTGCCAGCACGTACGTCCGAACCGTGAAGAGCGGGGTGACCACCGGCACAACAACTTCGTACTTGAGGTCATTGATGAAGAGCCCGTTCTCCATTGTTCTGATCTTCCTCATCCGTGGCGCGACGATGGCGCCGATGGCGGGCGGTGCGCTTTCAGGAGTCATTTGAGCGAGCACCTTCGTTCCATCTTCTTTCTCAATCAGTGCGACCGTGTACGCGTCGGAGCCGAATCCCGCCGGCGGGTGGCGCACGGTTGTGTAACTCACGATCGTTCCGCGCAGCAGCGGCATGTTGCGAAGTTTCTTCGTGCGGCGGTGGAGGGAGGGGATGCGATCCAAATTGGAAATTGGAAATTGGAAATTGAAAATTATTCGACGGATTCCAGAAGATGCACCGTGCAGGTGGCACCGACGCCGCCGAGGTTGTGCGCGAGGACGCGTTTGGCATGCTGCACTTGATTCGGCGCCTGATCGGTCAGTTGTTTGAAACAATCGAGAATTTGCTTCACTCCCGTCGCGCCGATGGGATGGCCGCAGGCCTTCAGCCCGCCGCTCATGTTGACCGGACACGTTCCGTCGATGTCCGCGTCCCCCTGCTTGAAAAGCTGGATCGCCTCGCCTTCGGACGCGAAGCCCATGTCTTCGAGGTGGATCAAGCTTGCGATGGAGAAACAGTCGTGCAGCTCGACCAAATCGATATCCTTCCTCTTCCAGTCGGCTTCACTCAGCGCATTGGCAAATGCGGTTTTGGTACTTGCAAAGGACGTGATGCTTGCGCGGTCGGTGAGGCTGAGCGCTTCCGTGCCGATCTGTGATGCCGCCAGCCGCACGCCGGATTCACGCTTCGTTGAGAGGATCAGCGCCGCAGCGCCGTCGGTGATCGGCGAACAGTCGAGGAGCCTCAGCGGATCGGCGACCAGCGGGCTTTTCGAAATCGAAGCCGCCGGGATCTCCCTCCGGAATTGAGCATAGGGATTCTTCACGGCAGCCTTGTGTGACTGTGCGGAGACGAGGCTCAGGTCTTCCCGCGTGAGATTGTATTTATGCATGTAGGCGGTCGCCGTCAGCGCGAAGATGCCGGGGAAGGTGAGGCCGCTTGGTCCGTCTTTCTCGCTGTCCGCAGCATGCATCAGTGCACTCGTCACCAGCTCGCCCGCGACGTCCGTCAGTTTCTCAGCGCCGATCACCAGTACCGTCTCCGCACGATTGCTTTCCAGTAAGGCACACGCCGTGTGGATCGCGATTCCTCCCGAAGCGCACGCGGCTTCCACGCGGAGTGCGGGAGGATGGTGCGGCAGCAGACTGGAACAGAATGTGCCGAGGTGCGCCTGCTCCGCCGTCTCGCCACCCAGCATGTTGCCGATGACCACGGCGTCGATGTCCGTGGGCAATATCTTGGTCTCGCGGATGGCACTCTCCACCGCTTCGCGGATCAGGTCAGCCAATGATTTGTCCCACAGCTCGCCAAAGCGGGTTTGGCCTCCTCCGAGGACGTACACAGGTTTGAGCATAACGACCCGCGCAGTGTAGCGAAGTGGAAGGGGGAGGGGGATTGACTTTAGTAAGAAATATTTCAAGAAAACCTGCTATTACCGTCATCAACATCTGGATAGTCAGCGGGCTCGGTTAGTTGTGCAAGACTATCAACTTCTCGAGAAAAGTTGGTATAAGAAGAAACATTTGGAATTTCTTGCTTGTTTTCTCCATCGGTTAATACTGCGGCAATCGGGCTATGATCGTTAACGTAATTGGCTCTTGCAGTTTTTGCCGCTTCGGCTAGTTCATCAACACGGACAGATCCAGTTGCCGCAAGATCCAAAGGCCGATACTCATTGCCAACTTTGATCGCAACAGTCGCGCCATCTGAAAGAGTTTGAGGAGTAAAGCCCATTGACTGAAGAGCAGCGGGTATCTGTTCGCGATCAATGAAATTTCCTAGTAACTGCTCACTGACTCTGCAGTTTTCCACTTCAACTTGACTGTTTTGACCGGAGAAACATTTGCTCTTCTATGGCATCACCCTGCGATTCTCCTCATATTTTCTGCTTTGGAAGACGTACGAAGA
>JAQTSK010000005.1 GCA_028711345.1 Candidatus Peribacteraceae bacterium | reverse complement strand
TGCAAGGTGTGAACGAAGAAGAGAGGATTGCAAAGGTAGTGGCAGAAAGCCCTGGGAGAAGAGTCTCTTCTTCTTCATTCACACTACGCCCGATGAAGCATGTTCAAAGGAGCGTGTGTTCTTTATAAGAGGAGAAGGGACGGGGATGAGGCGGGGGAGGAGAAGCTGCTCCATCCATCGGAGCGCCTGCGACATATGATCGGGAATCTCCTTATTCTTCAATCTGAGAACCGGAATATTGTGATCTATTCTAAACATTATTCCAGAGTCCCTTTCCACGACCACCCAACAGCCACACTCCCCGGCGTCGTTTTCATGCTCCATCGCAGTTCGCCGTCCTGCTCGAAGAGGGGGGATGGAAGGATGTCGCTTAGGATAGGCATTGCGTCTTGCAGGAGTGTACGGAAGGCACCGATGTCCACGAGTCCGCTCTCCGCTTTTGTCGCCATCATCTTGAGTCCGGTTGTCAGGAATGCTTCGAGCCGGTAGAGATCATTACTCACGACGTACGCATTCTCCCGCGAGGCGATGATCAGAGCAGGCGAGGCATCGCCATCAATCGTTCGGATGATCCATCCGTCCGGTCGCTGTTCAGCCACTGCCGTTTCGCCGGTCGTGACGTCGATGCGCCGGTTACCGTGGGAGAGCGGGAACATGCGGACGATCCCCGGCGTTGCCGTTGCCATGATTCTTTCCGTCCACTCCTCCAGTACAGCGGGATTCCGTGCCCGACCGGACAGGAGGAAGGGGCGCGGGCCGGTCTCCGGTGTACCGATTGAAAGGTAGATGGGTTCTGAGAGGAGGTCTGATCGCACCTGTTCGATGTCAGTTCTCCCGGTGAATTGCCGGAGTTTCGCCTGCAGGATTCCTGTGAAGCCTTCGGCGAATGCGGAATCTTCCTCTGTCAGATTTCTTTGGAAGGCTTCGAGGAGTTGACCCGGATCGTTCGTTTGGAGCATGAGTACCGTCCCCGATCCTTCTTCCTGCCTGTCACGCTCATCAAGCAATGCCGACGTCGTGAACTGCAGCGGCGACAGCGGCTTGAGCCATAACATTCCTCTCGTTTCCTTGGTCTGCCGTTCAGTCGTCCAGGTCAACATCACATCTGAAAAGGAATGCAGCAGCGTACGGGTGACCGGTTTCTTTGAAAGCTGCAGGATCGGCGAGACGTCACGCAGCTGCACGTATGCGAGATGCGCCCCGCTGTCACTCAGTGGAGGAGCGTGCAGTCTGAAGAAGGATGCGGATGCAAGCGACACTATCCGGTCGTTCGGCGTCGTTGCGGATGAGTCGGTGGGAATGTCCGTGCCTTCGGATGATTGCACTGCGGCGGCACTCTGATCAGTCAGTGAACGCGTTTCCATGTTCCAAGAGAGGGCACTGCCGGTTGCATTCCGCAAGATTGCCAGCTCGTAGCTTTGAAGCGCGGCGGATTCAGCGTCGATGATCGGTTCTTTCCCCATCCATGTACGGAAAGCATCTCGGACAGCGGAGGCATCGGTTGTGCGCAGGAAGAAGACGGTGCGCGCGCCATCCACCTTCCGGGCAAGCGTCGATGGGAGTTTCCTCGGTTGGTAGAGTAACCATCCGATGAGCACGGAAAGGAGAACGGTGACCAGCGCCCCGATGCCGGCGATCAACGTTGCGCGAAGGAGATGAGATGCCTTTCCTAATTCCATAGCCCGATGATACCAGCTTGCCCGCGTGAGACTAATAAAATGGAAGAACATATTTATCGGTTATTGCAACCCAAGTTACTTGCGTAAGTTTATACGGTGAGTATAATGACACGATTTCTTCGCGACAAATCTTCCGGAGAGATCACGGACAGCATCCACACAAATACACATCGCTGCGGTTCACATTCATATCCACACAAACACACACGGCTCCGGAGCCACCCACACAAAAGGAGAACTGACCGTCATCTGCTCATTGAAACCATCGGAGAGGTAGCTGGTAGTCAGTAGCAAGTAGCTAGGGAGATTTCTTCCCCTACTACCCGCTACCCGCTACACACTACCCACCCGTAGAGAGGGTGATAGCCACCCGCTTCCTGACCATCGTGGTTTCCACCCTCTCTGCTCTGCAATGTCGCCGTGGAGAAATGAGTGAGTTCTCCATGGTGCATCACTACTCCCCAGTGTTCCCCCGAAGCTTTATTGCATCGCGCGGCGAACCGGTACGGGGACTTCGCCCGGTCACGAGGAGAAACAAGCGACCGAAGCAAGGCAGAAAGTCCGGGGCTCCTCCCCCACGTGCACCCTCCGCATGCAGGCTCAGCGAAAGTATTCTTCAATCCCTTCGTTGATAGCCGAGGAGGCGGACACAAATACAAAAAGACCGGCAACGGTCTTTTTGTGAATAGGGGAAAAATGGGGATTGGGGAATAGGGATTGGATTATTGGGGGACTGAATTGTCGGGAGAATTATAAAGAAAATGAAAAGGAGCGGGTTTCTACCCGCGGCGTACGGAGGTGCGTCGGCATTTATTCCCTTACCTCGTTTCCGCTGACTGTTTCTTCATTTCCCTCTGCACCTTCAACGCTTCCGCATTCCTCGGGTCGATCCTGAGTGCGGTTTCAAGGTAGCGGGACGCATCATCCGGTAAGCCCGCCGCCAGTGCCGCTTTCCCAGCCGCCGCCAGTGCACGGGGGTCATCCGGCCAGCGTTTGAGCGCCTGCTTCGCGATCTCCAGCGCATCCACCGCATGCGAGTCGCTCTGCACCGCCAGATTCACGTAGGCGGCGACATCTCCGACATCTCCGTCCTCCTGCTCTGCGAGGAGTCGGAATTGCTCCAGTGCCAGATCCGTATTCCCCAGTTCCAGCGCGTACTGTGCGAGGAGCTGCCTTGCATCGCGGATCGGTGAAAAACCGTTGACGATGGCGTAGCGGAGAAATGTGACGGCATTCTGCGGATCGCCGAGTGCGGCATGGGTCCTCGCCAGAAAGTACTGAATCTCCGGTTTCTGGGCATCCAATGCATATGCTTGTTCCAGCGAGGCAAGGGATTCCTTCAGTCTCTCACCGACGAATTCGCAGTATCCTTTCACGATCCACGCATCGCGATACCGCGGTGCACTGTGAACCACGCCGCTTAGCATCATGAGTGCGGGTTCACAGGCACGGACTTGGGCGAGGGATCTGGCAAGGAGGGTACGGAGGTGGATATCCTGCCCCTCGGGGAACAGCGTGAATTCATTGTAGGCACCCAGCATCACCGTCGCCGACAGACGGACGTCAGGGTCTCCGCTCTGGGATGTCTGCAGCAGTATGGCTTTTGCGCCCTCGTGATCACCCAGCACGATGTCCGCCATGGCGATGCCGAACAGATTGCGCGGATCTTCCCTGTTCCGTTCGAAGATGCTCTTCGCATGTTGCACATCGCCCGTATCCAGCGCGAGGAGTCCTTCCAAAAATGCGACGTCCGGACTGTTGCCCCGTTCTTCACGCAGCTTGCCGATGGACATCTCCGCCGCGTCGTACTCGCGTCGCTGCAGTTGGACAGCGATCAGTTTTCGGAGCGCCGGTGCCCCTCCGCCAGCGGCGACGCTGGCGGCATACTTTTCTTCCGCCCGCTTCCACTCGCCCTTGAGTTCGAAGATCTCCCCGTCGCGGAGCGCCGTCAGCGCCTGCGATTGATTGAGTATCGAGTCCGTCGCCCTCGCAGGTTTCCCGATGATTCCCTGCAGGAATGACGGAGTGGATCGCCCTCCCAAGAATGATGTCTCGATGATTTTGATGGAGCTCTTGATTTGCCAGAGCAGGAATCCGCCAATGACGACGGAGAGCGTCAGAGCGAGGAGGACGGGGACTGCGATGCGGGCGGGGAGCTTCATCGGGGGAAGACTAGCACATTGTCGAAATGTAAAATGTACAATGTAAAATTGAAAATGAAGGTTGCAATTTATCCTCCGCAGCCGGGACGCAGTGTCCCGGAGGCGATCAATGATTCAGGAAAAACATCACGCTGTCATATGTCATCGAAACCGCGAAGTAGACGAAGACGAGTGCAAAGAATTTGAAGAGGAACGGGATGAATCTGGGATGAGAGAGAATTGATCTGAACGCAGAGAAGATCCAGACCACGATGATGTTTGACATGAGCCAGCCGATTTCCACGGCGAGCAGAAAGACGAACTGTCCGAACGGTATTTCCTGTCCGAGCACAATGGCTTTCGGGACACAGACCGTGATCCAGAATGTCCAAAGCACGCCGTTTGCCAAAATCATTGCGGAGATTTTCCCAAGACTGAAGTGCACGCGTTCTCCCGTATTCAGCGTGCGGACTTTCCAGATATCCTTTGCGATCCAGAGCAGGATTCCTGCCCCGACGAATGAAACGAAGCGGAAGATTGTTTCAGAAAATCCCAGAGAGGACAGAAGCATCAAACTCAAGAGGGCGACAATTGTCTCCGTCAGCATCGCCCAGAGAATGACGCGCATGCTTTTCCGTATCCCCGATTGCAGCACCTCTGTAATTGCCGCAGTTTGAACAGGGCCGGGTACCAATCCGCCGATCAGACCCAGCACAAAGGCACTGATGATTTGCTCGATCATGACGGTATGTTATACCTTTAAACGCGGAAAGCCCGCCTTCAAAAAAGCTTCGGCGGGTAAACATTCCGCTCCCCTTTATTAAAAATCCTCTCATCTTCTCCTCTTCTCAATCCTCTCATCCCTTGCCCTTCCGTAGCTCCGCAGAGCGAAGGAGGGTCAATCAATCTTCGGACTCATCTCCCCGTCGTCGTCGGCTTTCTTCTTCTTGGATCGCGTGACCTTCTTCTCGCTGGTCGTGATGTCCGCATCGGTGAACGCTGCTTTAGCGGAGGCTTCCACGAGGTGTTTCGGGATGATGGCTTCCACGGCGCCCCACTTGGCGTCGCCGGTTTTGGGAACGATGATCGTCACCTGATCGCCCACCTCAGCGCGGTAGAACGTGACGGAGGCGAGGAGGATGCGGAGCGCCTTGCCTTCAGCGAGAACTTTGTATTGTCCGTCTTCCGAAATGAGGACGCCGATGACCGTCCGCCGCTCGATGGGCGCGATCTGCTTGTAGATGAACTTGCCTTCGTCGGTGATGGTGAGCTTCATGCCGTCGCCCTCCACCAGCTTGCTCTTGCTGGCGTAGTTCGCGGGGATGGGGTACGTCTCACCCTTGGAGTCCACCATGTTCTGTCCGTCGAAAACGCCTTCCACCACTTTCGTCGCGGTGCCGGCAAAGGAATTCATGCTCATGGAACTCGCTCTGGTCACCAGACGTTCACGCGAAGAATCGGAGACGCCGGTCATTTCGCGCAGCAGACCTTCCGCCGTCTTGAGAGATGACATCGCCGTTTCGATGAGTTCTTGGATGGAGAGAAGATTGTCGGCCATGGGGGCGAGGGATTAGGGATTAGGTATTAGGTATTGGGAATTATGGAGGATGGAAAGTTAGTTGATCTCGCTGACGCGGATGGGGCAATGACTCAATCGTTCACGCATCTGTGTTGTTGTGAGGAGTCCCGCCTGTGCGCCGATCCGACCGACGACACTTGCGGCATTCAGTGTACCAGCCATGAGCGATTCTTGCAACGAAAGACCAGTCGCACATCCCCACGTCACGCCGATGCCGAACGCGTCGCCGGCGCCTGTCGTTTCGATGACGTCCACGTCGGGGAGGACGGGACAATGGAAGCGTTTCCCCTGTGAGCTGCCGATCGATCCGTTCTTTCCGTCCGTGATGCAGATGTGTTTCGGGCCGGCTCGTTCCAGCAGCGCAAAGGCGTCGTCGATATCCGTCGATCGCGTGAATGCCAACGCCTCCTCCCTGTTGAGGAGCAGAACGTCCGTCTGCTTCAGTATGGCGGCTTTGCTGTTCGCATCGATTCCTTCCGCGATCTGGCAACCGCCCGGATTCCACGTCAGATGCACCTCCGGACGTCCGATGATCGCTTCGATGAGATCGTCTTCGATGGCGCACGCCGTTTCCGAGAGATGATTCAAATACAGAACATCCGTCGAGTGTATGGACTCCGTGTCAAACGTCACATCATGGAGATGTTCGTTGACCCCCGGCGCGTAGAGGATCGTCCGTTCGCCCCCTTCAAGCGTGAGGATGATGGAGAAGCTGCTGGTTTCTCCTTCAACGATCGTCGCCGGCGTCACGTTCACCCGCTCGTTCATCAGAGTGGTGAGGAGTTTCTCCCCCCACTGATCCGATCCGACGATGCCGCAGAATCCGGCACGCAGTCCCAGCCTGGAGAGTCCGACGGACGTATTGCACGCTCCGCCACCCGTGCATTCGACGACGCGCTTCACCGGCAATTTCCCCCCGATGGCAAGTGCGATGGTATTTTCCTTGAGCGGGATTCCTTCCTGCATTTCCAGAAACAGATCGTACGTCGCCCCTCCGATGGAGAGGGAGGAAAGCGCAGGCCTCTTACGAATCTGCTTGATTTCCATACTCTTCCGGAGATCGAATTGTTAAATGGCTAAATGGTTCGCAAGCGATAGTCGGATACTGTAGCTATTATGAATGATATCTTACCTCCATCATCCGCAGGAATTCCTGCGCGAGAAGATGTGCCTTTCTCCGATAGTGCCACTGGAATCCCATCACTGCCGCGATTGAGACCAGAAGAGCGCTGATGACGATCGTCGGGATGCCGCTCTTGGCGGTGCCGGGAATGTTCGCAAGTTCCTCCGATCCGGGTGTGATCACCGGCTGCAGAGGCGCTCCTCCGTGGAGGGGGTCCGGAATGAGATCCGATGGAACGGGCTCGGAGGGACCCGCGACGAACGTGCCGGTGCCGGAGGGAGTCCCCGATGCCAAAGCGGACAGTGTGGTTTCGGTTTTGCCCGTCACGGTCACCGGAGTCAGCCGGAGATAGTACGTCACGTTATCGAGGAGATCGCGGAGGATGTACGAGGTCGCCTGTCCGTTCACTGTCCGTCGTTCCGTGAAGACCCCCGGCTCGGTGCCGAATTCCAGCAGGTACTGCGAGAGGGGCAGGGCCGGCATGGCTGTCCACTCCATGAGCAGGCTGGCCTCGCCCGGTGATACGGTCATCACGGTGCCAAGCGGGGTTGCGACGGCCGGTCGGCTCGGCTCCGGACTCTCTTCCCCCGCAGTGCTGATGGCGGTCACCGTGAAACGGTAGGTCTTCCCCGGAGGAAGATCGCTCACGACCGCCGAGGCGACGGGTGACCCCGTTGCGATACTGTAGAGCACATTTGTCGGGTCGGCTTCGTCGGCGATGTAAATCTTGTACTCCCGCACCGGGATGCGATCAATCGCCTTCCAGTTCAGCACGATCTCCCGCATGTTGGCCTCCGCCTGCAGACCTTCAACAATGGCCATGAGCTTGGGTTTGACGGTCCATTTCGTCAGCATCGTGATCGCGTTTCCCACGTGGTCCGTTGCGATCACGGTGACATCGAAGACACCTTCCCGTGCGGGAGCGGTGATCGTTCCCGTGAAGGTGGTGCCGGTTCCCGAGAGCGTCGTTTCTTTGCCCTGCAGCGTCACCGCGACCCGCGTCGCGTCCGCATCGGTGATGACGACGATGGATGCCGGGTCTCCCGCTTTTCCTTCCTGCGGCGTGATCGTGATCGTCTGAATTGTCGGCTGATCGTTATCGATGATGATGTGGACCGGTTCCGATTCATACGTGCCGTTCTCACTTGCCACGAAGAGAGTGATTTCCCTGTCGGCGGGATTCAGGGGAACGTTCACACGGAACACTCCTTCCGCATCGCTTTCGGTATCCACGACTTCCGCTCCGCCTTTGACACGGAGATTGATCAGACTCGGCGCTTTTCCCTGAAGCATGACGGTCGAGCCTTTCACTTTCGTCCTGTCCTGCGGACTCACGATGCTGATGCGTCCGTCCTTTCCGTCCCCGCTTACGACATTGAGCAGGATTTCGCCGCGGATCGTCGGGTCCAGCTTGTCAGAGACCGTGATCGTCTGTTTCCCTCCTTGTCTTAAGACGAAGGACAGCGGCACGTTCCTGCTTCCCTGATCGACGCTGCGGATGTCGACGCGTCCCTTATCGGGTGTCTGCGCATCATCGCCTTTCTTCGGCAGGTCGGCTTCCGGATCGCTGGATTCCACGATGAGCGTCCCGACGTATGCGCGCACCAAATCCTGACCGTACATCGCGCGGATCGTCAGGCTGAAGAGTTCGTTCGCTTTCACGTCGGTCGCGCCCTGCGGCAGCGAGAGGGAGAACCGGTCGACGATGACCGGAGAGATGTCCGCCACCGGATCGCCGCCCGTTTCTCTGCCGGTGAGTGAAGCACTCAGCGGATTCCCCGCTTGCACGCTTGCCCGCAGTTTCATCTGGCGGTTACCGATGATGTCATACGGGATCAGCGTGATTGTTCCGGCTTCCGGCGTTTTCACCGTCCAGAGGAACCGTCCTTCGTCGTCCGTTTGCGTGGAGGATGCCGAGATATCGTCGCTGGTTCTGTCACTGAGCAGCGCGATGGGCCGGCCGGCCACCGGGTTGTCGAACCGATCCAAGAGTACCGCTGTGATCGTTGCGATGTCGCGTCCGTTCGCGCGGATCGTCTTCGGCGAGACCGAGAGGACGGAGTGTGCATCATCGATGCGGTCAGCGGTGACCGTGAACGAGGCGGTTTGTCCTGCTGCCGTTACCTCGTACGTGCCTGCCGTGGTGGTCGCATTGGAAGGGATCAGCGTCGTCGCATTCCCGAAGGCATCCAGAACGATCGATTGCGTATAGCGGGCACCGGCCGGTCCCGTCACCGAGAGCGTCGTCCGCATTGCCGGTTCACAGCCTGCCACTGCAGCTTCACTCCCGAGGCCCGCAACCGTATCCAGTACGGCCAGAGTACAGGAAGAAGCCCCTGCGTGCGGCACTGCGATGAGCAATGCCGATGCAGCGAACGCCAATGTCAGTTGCAGACGGGTTGAATGCATCGGAGTATTGTAGCAAAGATAACGGATTTCCTCAATGGGCTCTATAGATATAAGTGAGAATTCAGGTTCAGTGTCAATTCGCTGCACGGAAGGTCAAAAGGGCAAAAGGCAAGAGGGCAAGAGGGCAAGAGGTACCTTTTGTCGTTTTTCCTTTTTCCCCTCTTATCCTTTTGATGGATTGCTCCCGACGGACACCGTGCTAGTATCACATCCATGCGGCGTTTCATCCTAGTCGCCGGTATGGTGTCCATCCTTGCGGGTTGCGGTTCGTCCGGTCAGTCCGGCGGAGACGTCGTCTGTGACCAGCAGTTCTGGAACGGAACGTTCGCAGCATGTCTGCCGAAAGGATGGCGAGTTCTTTCCAAGGAGATGCTTACGACGCTCGGTGTGCCGGAGGAGACGCTTGCCGCATTCCAGTTGCAGGCACCTCACGCCGGTCAGTTGGACACGGTCACCGTGACGCGCGAACCGCTGTCACGCGACATGGCGACCACGGAGTACAGTCAGGCGAACGTACTAGCCGTATCGACGTTGCCGGACTACATCATGATCGACAAGACCGTGACGTTCGTGGATGGTGAGGAAACCGAAATTCACGTTTTTTCCGCACGTCCCGGTTCCGATTTGCCTGTCCGGCGATACTACCAACTCTCGGCGGTCTCCGGGAACACCGGATACACGTTCACGGGTTCATTTCCGCTGAGCATTCAGGACAGCGAAGCCGACGAAGTGAGCTTCATCCTTCGTAATGTCTCATTCGTGAATCCGGCGGAGAAGGGGGAGAAGTGATCGACGGGAAGAGTCCGACGAGTCCGAAGAAGCCGAAGATTCCGACGAACAGTCGTTTCTTCGATCACGCTCAGGAATGGGCAGTTGTGGATACCTTCCCGTTCTCGCAAGCAGGAATTTTTGTCACCCAATCCGTGAGTGCATTCGTTTCTTCCTCGGACTCTTCGGATTCCTCGGTTTCTTGGGCATCCTCACTTCTTCACCCCCGGCAAATCGCACACCACCGTCGGCGGTTTCACTTCATGCGTCACCTTCTCCTTCCACTGCCACTGGTGGATGGAGTAGAGGGATTCCAAGAACATTCTGGTCGTCGAGTCATCGGCGTAGAACGCGATGTGCGGCGTCACGATCACGTTCTTATGCCTGATGAGCTTCTCGTTCAGCTGGAAATCCTGTTCATGTTCCAGCACATCCAGCAGCGCTCGGGCCACTTTTCCGCTCTCGAGTGCTTCCAGCAGCGCAGTCGAATCGATCAGTTCTCCCCGTGCGGTATTCACGATGATCACGCCGCTTCGCATCGACCCGATCGCCTTTGCATCGATCATGTGCATCGTGTCGGGTAACGCGGGCACGTGGAGTGTTAAGATGTCACTCTCCTTATAGAGCGTATCCAGATCGACGTATTTGACTCCGTAGACGGCTTCCAGTTCCACGATTCTGCATTTGTCCACCGCCAGAATCCGCATGCCGAATCCATGGGCGATCTTCGCGACACAGAACCCGATCTTCCCCGTCCCCACGATGCCGATCGTCTTTCCCATGAGTGCCATGCCGCGCAATCCGTGGTAATCGAAGTTGCCGGATTCGACTTTGCTGTCCCCCTCCGTGACGTGACGGAGAGCGGAGAGCAGCAGCGCGAAGACGTGCTCGGCGATGACGTGTGATCCGTAGTCCGGAACATTGCACACGGTGATGCCGTGAGCTCTGCATGCGGCGATATCAATGTGGTTGTATCCCACGGATCTGGTGCAGAGGAGTTTAAGATCGGGTAAGGCTTCGATGACCTCCTTCGTGAATTTCGAATAGATGAAACAACAGACCGCTTCCTTTCCTTGACATGCGTTTATCAGTTCGGCGCCGGAGAGCGCTTCACTGCGAACTTCGGCGTCGGGAAACTGTCCCGTCACCATCGGACGGTCCAAGGGATCGACTTCCAGAAAGAGGGTGGGGGAGGGCATGGTTCAATCGTAGCGAAGATGAAGAAACTGGGGAAATCTACCGCAAGGTTTCTTGTTTATGGTTTTTGGTTTCAGGTTATTTGCCAAGCCACTTCTTCGATGCTGATCATCCTCAAGTCTTTCAAAACCAGAAACTAAAAACCAGTTACCAGAAACCCCGATCCTCCGTGCCGGTGTGACTCACTCCCGTTTTTCGCGTACACTCACCCCGATGTCCTTTACCGTTCGACGTGTCCGCGAAGATGAACAGCCAAGCGCACTCCGCAAGTCGGTGCGTTTCGGGCTTGGTCTTGTCACGTCCTCGCGTCAGCTCTGGCACCATTTTCAGGAGCGGAAGGAGGCGGACCAGGAGCGTCAATCCCGCGAGCACACGCTCAAGAGAACCGTCACGATTCTTCTTTCGGTCCTCCTCTCCGTTCTCCTTCTCGCGGGTGCGCTGAATATTCTTCTCCGCCTCAAATCCTTCGCAACCGATCTCTTCTCCGTCGCCGGAGCAACGCTCCCGAAGGATGAAGACGGATTCACCAACGTCCTCCTTCTGGGGGTCGGGGACAATGATCATGACGGGGTCGATCTCACGGATACGATCATGGTGGCGAGCATCGATGCCGTTCGCACCAAGAGCGTTGTTCTGCTCTCCATTCCCCGTGACACGTACATTCTGTCGAGTGAGAAGATGGCGAAAGGCCGTATCAACAGCCTGTATCGTGATTACAAGAATTACCTGATCCACAGAGGAACGGAGAAGAAGGCCGCTTCTCTGGAGGCGCTTCGCCAGCTGGGCGAGGAGATCTCCACCTTCATCGGATTACCCATTCACGGCGTGGTGAAGATCAACTTCTCCGGTTTTATTCAGGGAGTGGACGCGCTCGGTGGCATCGATATCGCGGTCCCCGAGGATATCGTCGATCCTGAATATCCCGGTCCCGATTATTCCTATGAAACTTTCAGAATTTCCAAGGGGCCTCAGCACATGAGCGGTGCCATTGCGCTCCGGTACGTCCGGACGCGTCATACCACGAGTGATTTCTCGCGATCCGCCCGTCAGCAGCAGGTGATTGCGGCCATCGGGCGGCAGGCGAAGAGTGCCGGCTTGCTCTCCCGCCCCGCGACACTCACCGGTCTTTTCGGTATCGTCGCCGATAACGTCGAAACGACATTCGGTGTGCGTGAACTGATTTCCCTCGCGCAGACAGGCAAGGCGTTGGATCCGAGGCGGGTCATCAGCGTTCAATTGTCGGATCAGTCGGGTCTGACCGGAGGGATTCCGCAGATCGGCGGCTTCCTGTATCCGCCTCCCCGCGAACAGTTCGACGGCGCGTCGGTACTCCTTCCGCTCTCCATCCCGGAGTTTCCCGTCACGTGGAACCAGGTTCGGGCGTTCGGTTCCATCCTGTTCCGTCACAGGTCCCTCTTCCTGGATCCTCCGCATTTTGTCGTCGTGAATGCAGGGGCGAAGCCCGGATCCGCCTTCAGGCTGGCAGGGGAGTTGACCCGTTTCGGATTCCCCGTCGTGAAGACGGGCAATTTGGAGAAGAAGAACAATCCGTCTCTTCCGGCTTCTTCCATTGTCTTCAATCCTCTTTTCGATCAACCCGAGCATGAGAAAGCGAAGGAGCGCGTTCTGGAAGAGGCGGCATTCCTGAGTGAGCTTCTCGGCATTCCTCTGGTCTCATCCACCGATCCGCGTCCGTTTGCGGACGGAGACGGGGACATCGGCGTGATTCTGGGGAAAGATTTCACATTTGCTCCGTTACAGGATCGTCTTGCGGAAGTCGCGGATCGGTAAGAGCCTGTTCAATCCGCCTTCGCCCTGCGGGGCTTCGGCGAGATTGGGGGCCTGGTGGCTGTATCACTGCTTGGGAAGGCAATGGTATGATTCTCCGGTCTTCGAGATCGGAAGAAGGAGTCCAGAGCTTGCTCTGGGTACATACCAATGATTATTTTTCAAAATAATGAACGGAGGATTGCTTGTTTCACTGATCGAACGCAGGTAGATACCCGCTCCCAAGTAGTCTGATTTTTAACCAAGGGAGCAGGTATCTGCCTGTGGGAGTCATTGGAAGCCATCGAGAGATGGATCTTGAACAGGTTTCTAATCAGGGAATGTCGTTGCGCCATCGTCTGTCATCGCTTTTCCCGATCCCCGATATTCCGATCCCCGATAATCCTTTTCCGGAGTATTATCTTCGGGACAGACCGGTACGTTCATCGCTTTCAGTTCCCTATGCTCACCCCCCGCGAGATCATTGCGCAGGCGTGGACGATCACCACGACTGAGCCTGCGCTCAAGCGTTGGGGGTTCTTCGGTACGTTTTTCCGATTGCTCCTCGACATCAAGCTCATCGCCTATCAGATCTATTTTCTTGTCGCCCTCCTCCATCAGAAGGAAGTGGGTCTGTTCGATGACGCCATCTGGCTCTACGACAAGGTGTCGTTCGGCATGTTCGTCACCATCGTTGTTCTCTTCCTCCTTCTCCTCCTTGTCGAAATCTTCGTACCGAGCATGACGGACGGACCCATCATCGGTCTCACTGCCAAGTCCTACAAGCGTGAGCCCGTGCAGGGAGGGTTCATCCTCGGGCTCTACAACTTCTTCCCTATTTTCACCGTGCACGAGCTGTTCGTCTTCAGCGGCGTGAATTTACTGATCACGGCAGTGTCGATTCTCATGCGATACGGTGCCGGTCTTACGCCGTTTCTCATCGTCATTGCCGTTCTTCTCTGGATCATGTCGAGCGTCCTCAAGTTCCTTTCCAGTTTTGCGGAGCCTGCGATCGTCATCGATAAAATCGGCATTTTCCAGTCCGTCAGCAAAAGCATCAAGCTTGTCTTCAGCTATCCGCAGCACGTGATCTTTCTCATCATTCTCCTCATCATGATCACGATCAGAGTGTTCGTGAACACCATACTCATCGTTCTCATCCCCGGTGCGGCGTTCGGCCTCGGTATCGTTTTGACGTACGTCTTCACACCCGTCATCAGTTACTCCGTTGCGGGCGTCGCCGGTCTTGTGATGATTTTCGTCATGGCGTACTACTTCACTTACCTCCATGTGTTCAAGCAGACGGTGTGGACATTGATGTACATGGAACTGAAGGGGCAGAAGGAGATGGATGTAATCGGTTAAGGCAAAAAGGCAAGAAGAAAAAAGGGCAAAAGGTCATTGCACCACTTTTTGCCCTTTTGCCCTTTTGCCCTTTTGCCTTCTCTCTTGACTGTGCACAATCGTCCACCTACACTGGTGTACAGTTGTTCTTCCCCCCTGTCCCATGTCCCTCACTCCCCATCAACGCACGGTGCTCAACTACATCACCGAGTTCCAGAGCAAGCGCGGCTATTCGCCTTCTCTTGCGGATCTTGCCATCGCCTTCGGCGTGAGTTCCAAGAACTCGGTTGCCAAGGTGGTGAACACGCTGGTTGCCGCGAAGCAACTGGAGAAGGATCCCAAGGGACGGATCAAGATCATTGCGTTGTCGCACGGCGAGGACGGCTTTAGCCCCATGACACTGCCGCTCTTCGGTCCCATCGCCGCGGGGTTTGCGGCGCCGGTGGAGGAGCATGCCGAGGAACTGATCACGGTCGAACAGTATTTGGTGCGCGACCGGGCATCGACGTTTCTCCTTCGTGTCAAAGGTGACAGCATGACCGGCGCAGGCATTCATGAAGGGGACATCGTCGTGGTCGATCGTTCCAAGCAGCCGAAGGCGGGCGAGATCGTCGTCGGTATTCTGGACGGCGAGTTCACCCTCAAGCGTCTCAAGAAGGATAAGGGCAAGTTCTATCTGCAGGCCGAGAATCCGGAGTACCCCGATCTCTTCGCACTGGAAGAATTGAAAGTGGCGGGAGTGGTGGTGGGGATGATGCGGAAGATGACGGTGTAGGGCAGGGCGAGAGAAATCGGATTATCCAATCATAACTTCATATTTTACACGGTGGTTGTATGACGTATGATCGGTCATATGCATTCCAGCCGCATCGCTTTTTCTCTTGGGTTGACGGTCATCATCGTCGCTCTCACGGTGATGTTTGGCTGGATATTCAATATCCCGATTCTATTGAACTTCCACACGGGGTGGACGGAGATGAGGTTCTTCACGGCTTTCTGCTTTGTGTGTAGCGGGGGGATTGTCCTCCTCCTTTCGCTGTCTCCGCGGCATCTGCGCGGCATCTCCCAGCTCCTGCTGCCGATACTGGCATTTGTAATTCTCCTCATCATGGTGTCTCTTCTTCTGGCTTCCATCTTCCATGTAGACATGGAGATTGAGAGTCTGTTTGTCCTGCAACCCAGAGTCGTGTTGCCTTTCAATGAAGCCGATCTTCCGTCCTTGTCAACGATGGGATTGTTTATCCTGTTTGCTTCAACAACACTCGTTCATGTCTTCTCACCGGACATGCAAGATGTCGTTCCCCGACTGCGTTCCGTTGGTTGGTTTCTCTGTATTGCGGGAGCGACTGCTTTGTCAGGATATTCGCTCGGTATGCCGTTTCTTTTCTTTTCTTTTCCAGGTTACTCGAACGCAATGTCATTGCCAACGGCGGTGCTCTTTGTCGCACTTGGGACCGGTTATCTTCTCTCCCTGACGCCTGAGTATCCTCAGGAGGATCACCGGAATCATATATAACTATGTATATTCGCCACAAACTGACGGCGACTCTGGTGGCTCTGTCGACGATTCCATTCGTCTTTGTTAGTTTCATGGCATTCGTAACCGTCAGGAATGAAATTGTGACCCAAAAATTCCATGAGCTGGGAACTCTTGCAGATCTCTACAAAAAGAGAGCGAGTCAAACCACCGATACGATGGTTGCCCGCGGAGCACTCAGGGAACTGGTCGCCGAAGGGTTAGAGCAGGGAGAGACAAGAGACATCATTATCGGAAGGAAGAATGAGCAAGGAGATGCCGTTTTTCTCGTTCCCCCCCGCTTCCTTTCGGATCCGCGAGCAACAGAGGTCGTGTCCAAAGACAGGAAGGACGTCGCGATCACTCAGGCATTGTCGGGGAGGGAGGAGAATTTCACGGACATGACGGATTACCGTGGTGTTCCCGTCATCGCCGTCACACGGTTCATTCCGGAACGGGGGTGGGGTCTGGTTATCAAAGTCGACACAAGTGAAGTCCTTCTGCCGCTTCGGAATTTTCGTTTTGCCCTTCTCATTCTGGGTGGAACGTCTCTTCTATGCTGCTGGATTCTGGCAATTCTTCTTGCAGAATCGTTAAGTCGTCCGGTACGTCTGCTCACGGAGGCTGCCACGGCAATGGCGACCGGATCACATTCGGAGCAGCTCAATCTCATTCAGCAGGACGATGAAATAGGCGTTCTCGCGAGGGGGTTTCGGCTCATGCAGACGCAGCTGGGTGTGAAGTATGAAGCATACGAACGCCAGTTACGGCAAAGATCGGCGGAGCTCATTGACATCGAAAGCCGCATGAGAGGCATTACGGATGCACTCAGGAACAGCGCCCTCGTATCCGCGACGGACAAACAGGGCACAATCACGTACGTCAATGATAAGTTTGTGCACGTATCCAAATACCGGCGTGCCGAACTGCTTGGCAGGAATCACCGCATTCTCAATTCCGGTGATCATCCTCGGGAGTTTTTCGACGGACTCTGGAAGACCGTTCTCAGTGGATCCGTATGGCGGGGAGATGTCAAAAATAGGGCAAAGGACGGCAGTTTCTTCTGGGTGGATACCGCCATCGCCCCCATACTGAATGCGGAGGGAGAGCCTGCGGGTTTCGTGTCGGTCCGTTTTCTCATCACCGATCGAAAGAACGAGGAGATTGCGAAATCGCAGTTCATTTCCATCGCGTCACATCAACTGCGAACGCCGCTCGGCACCATTCGATGGGCGCTCGAAAGTCTCCGGTTGTCTCTTGGCAACAATCTTCCGGCTTCACAGCGGGAAGATCTGGACGCGGCCGGAAGAGCGTCCGAGTCCATGATGGAATCCATCGAAACACTCCTCCTTCTCTCACAAATTCAAGCGGGGAAAGTGGGCGTCACCCTCTCGACGATTTCATTGTCTTCTCTCTTCGAGGATTTCGCAGCGTCGTTCCGGAAGCAACTCGGGACAAGAAACCAATTACTCATTTGCGACTGCCCTCCCGGTCTGAACGTCAAGACGGATGAAAAACTCCTCAAAGAAGTCCTCTCGAGTCTTCTTGGCAACGCACTCAAGTATTCCCCGGACAACAGTCGGATTATCCTGAGGGCACTGGAGCAGCAGGACATGATCCGTATTGAAGTTGTGGATTCCGGCATGGGGATTCCCGCTCACGAACAATCACGTGTGTTCTCGCTCTACTACAGGGGTGAAAATGTTTTGGAGGCGGGAATAGAAGGGAACGGACTGGGTCTTTCCCTCGTGGAGTCGCTGATCCGTCTTCTCAACGGAGAGGTGACATTCGTTTCCCGTCAGGGGAAAGGCACGACGTTCTCTCTCCGGTTGCCCGTCCATTCGACACGGTAGACCGTTCCTCAGGAAGGGGCCCGCGCATACTGGTTGATTTTGTAATGAGCGTGATTCGCCGATCCGTATTCGTCCTCCCAATGCATGTGCTCCGACCGGATCTGGATTTCCATCATTCAGTCCGGTGACCGCGGACTCACGACGATCGCATGAATCGCCTGATATCCGTTCTCCTTCGGTCGGGCAATGTGATCTTTCAGCAACCGCGTGACGGGAAGGAAGAGTCGCTGTACACGGTCGAGAATCCGGTAGCATGCCGCATCGTCCGTGCAGATGATCCGCAGCGCCAGTCGGTCATGGCACTTCTCCCATGTGGTGCGATGCTCCTGCATTTTCCGGTAGGTGCCGTAGAGACTTTTGATGCGGTATTCCACGGAACATGGTTCATGGACGCTCGCCAGTTCGTTCTCCAGAAGCCGCTTCGCATGCTTCAGCAGTACGATGTCTTTGTTCCTCGATGATTCGGCAAGTGCGCCCAGTCGTTTTGCGATGAACGGTTTCATCTCCAGAAAACACCTGTCTTCCATTTCCACCGCCCAGTCATCCAGTCGGAGTTGCCGCATCATGGGGGCGATATGAGCGAACGTTCTCCGGCAGCAGGCGCGTCTTCGGGCTTTGTCCTGTTTTTCCATTCTGCGGATTTGCTCCAGTGCATGCGCTGCGAAGAGCATGGGAAGACGAGGGTCGTCGATCGAGACCGGTGTGGGCCAGGAGAGGGCTTCTTCGGAACACGCGGAAGAGAGTCTGCTGATCATCCAGAGTTCCCGCTCGGATCCGATCGGTGCGTCCTGCGGCAGCGATCCACCGTCGGGATGGTCAGGCAGGACATGGAGGAGTGCGGCTCGCAGTGCAGGGCCATTGTGAACTTTCTCCTTCAGAATGAGGGCGACCCGGACACAGTGCTCCGCACAAGTTCCTCCGGATCGGCAGGGCATTGAGGAGAAGTGGTCGAGGCAGTAACGGTATGCCCGTCGGATTCCCTGTCGTTCTTTGCCGGTGAGTCCTTTCAGCAGATGCGACAAGTCAGCGTCCATTGTTTGCCAGTGTACGCTTGCGGCTTTCTGATCGAAATATGACTCTGCATCCAAAGATGCGGTTTTGCGAGGTGAAATCGTTGATCGGTCCCGGAGGAACACGTAACTTTGGCAGTCCACAATCCATGGAAAATATTCTCATCATCGAGGATGATCCGTACCTCCGGAACGTGTGTGCAAAAAATCTCCGGAGTCCGGATCGCATCGTGCGGACCGCGAAGAACGGGAAGGACGGTCTCCGGGAACTCCGGAAGGAAGAGCCAGATCTCCTGCTCCTCGATCTCCTGATGCCGAGCGTCGACGGATTCAGCATTCTGGAATTCATCAAAGAGAATGAGTATTCGTTCCCCGTGATCGTCCTGTCCAACATCACGTGGAATTTCGATATGATGGGATGCAGGAGCATCGGTGCCACCGATTACTTCATCAAGAGTTCCATCAGCATCCCCGCACTGCAGCAGAAAGTCGAAGAGCGCTTGCGACAGCGGAGAGAGGAGCGCATCAGCGCGGATCCATCGGGCGGATTGATGCGGATGACGGTGTGATGAGGGTTGGGGATTGGAATAGTGGGATTGGGAAAGGATGTAAACGGCGAAACTGCCAGTTTTCCGATACTGCAATCCCTCTATCGGAATTAACCTGATTCGAATCTTTTATCTCCGTAGCGGCGATGCGAAAATCGCCGCAGCCGCGGTTTTCGAACCGCAGCTACGGTAACATTCAAGTTAATCTCGTATTATTTCCCAATTCCTATTTTCTGCGGCGCAATCGTTCTGCACGATAGTGTTCGATGGCTTCTTTAGTTGTGTGCCAGACGCGGCCCCGCTTCGAGGCGGAGAGTCTCCCAGTTCGAGCCAGCAGATTCAGGTACTTGGGACTGTATGGACCCTCTTTGCTTACATCTGAGAGTGTCTGCAGCTTTCCTTTTTCTTTCGCAGAGAAGGTGCGCAAGTACAGATCGAGAGAACGTTCCACGGCTTGACCGATGAACAAAGCAAGAGTTGCCGCGTTTCCTTTATCCGCCTGTTCCAGGACGCGGTAATACTTCTTCCGGTCATTCTTCAGGATGATCGCCAGTGGGAAGCCTCTCCGCATCAAAAGAACATTCATCGTCAGACGTGCCGTACGTCCGTTTCCGTCGAAGAACGGATGGATGAACACAAGTTTGTGGTGGAGGAGCGCGGCGAGTTCGACGGGATGGAGCGCTTTCTCATTGTTTTTCAGCCAGCGAATCAGCTCATCCATCTGACGGGGGACATCGACGGCATCCGGAGGCGTGTGGTCCGCTCCTCCGATCATGACGGAACCCGTACGGTATGTTCCGGCAAATTCGCTATCGGTCTCCCGTACGACGAGTTGGTGGAGCTGGCGGATGAGATATTCAGAGACAGTGTCAGCATTTCCGGAAACAAGCTCGAATAGGAAACGTAGCGCTTCCTTGTGATCTTTCGCTTCCAGATGATCTTTGAGAGGCTTGCCTTTGATCGTCATGCCTTCCTGCAACACCAGATATGTTTCTCTGAGTGTCAGACTGTTTCCTTCGATTGCATTGGTGTTGTAGGTCATCTCAATCTGCAGTTGTTCGCGCAGTTTCGTCACTTGCGCAGAATTGAGCGGTCGAAGCGCATTCAACTGTTCCAGTTTCTCATCCAGCCTTTTCAGGATACGAGGATCGAGGAGCGTCATGGTCTTAGTATGGCATAGGTTGTTATTTCATGCCATACCATATTAGCGAGCATGGCAGATGACGGTGCGGTGAGGGATTGGGGGTTGGGATACCGGGGATTGGGAATGTATGTATTTGTTGAAGCTATTTGTTCCCAATATTCCAATCCCTTTTCCCAAATCTCCCCATTTCTCGCCTTTGAGCTTTCTCATCGAATCAGTACAATCATCATGAGCGATGGTGCCGTAGCCAAGTAGTAAGGCAGGGGTCTGCAAAACCCCCATACGTGGGTGCAATTCCCACCGGCACCTCCACACTGAAACAACCTTCTCGCGAACCTCGGTTTTCAGCTCCTGCAAGGGCAAATCGTACGGTTGTAATGAGCCCAGCTCACGCATGAGGTGCTTATTTTCCGCTGCAATCGTCAGGAATGGCTCAGCGAAGCGAAAGTCCAGCTTGCCGTCGGTCAGTTGTAACGAATCTTTCAGGCGACAGAGTATCTCCCTGCGGGTATCGGGTCCTCCCTGCTCATACCTCTGTGTCAATTTCAGAGAGAATGTGAGGGCGTCAATGATCTCTCCTTCACGGCGGGATGCATGTTCTGCGGCGTTCTTGATGTGCTCTTCATAGCTCTCTTTCTCCCGTTGCAGGGACTTCATCTTCGTATCGAACATTTCGACGGAGAACAACGTCGGTTGTTCCAGTCGGAGATCGAGCAGCTCATCCATCTTCTTCTCGGTGAGTTTCAGCGCATCTTTGAGCTTTTCCACCTCCACTCCGCGTTCCTTCTGGCGGTCTGCCGCCGAGGCTTTCAATTCCTGCAACGCCCATTCGATGAATGCCTGCGGAGCCTGCACCTTCCCGACTTCCTTTTTGACATCATTCTTCACATCCTCCGCATGGGCGCCCTTCTTCTGCGTGCACTGCACCGCTTTGCGGTTATGACCGCAGCGCAGGTAATTGTATTGCTTCACGATGCCGGTTGATTTGATTGTTTTCTCGGCGTAGACGACGACGATCACCGCTCCGCATTCCCCGCACCGGATGAGACCGGGGAACGGATGCTCATGTGTCCGTTGCCGTGGCTTTCCTTTTTCGCCGAGGATTTCCTGCGCCCGCTCGAACTCCTCCCGTGTAATCATGGGCTCGTGTCCGCCCTTCCACATTTTGCCTCCCCAGTCGAATTCCCCGCAGTAGAAGGGATTATTGAAGATGTGATACATGGTCGTGAGGCCGATGAGTGTCGGTTGCTTGCCCCGTGCCCGCCTGCGGGTGAGCCGATATTCATTCACTGCGATCCGGTGAATCTGCTTCACGTTGTATGCCCCCGTCAGGAGCAAATTCCAGCATTTCCGCATGACAGAGAAGCGCTCAGGATCGGAATGCACCTTTTTCTCCCCCTTCACGCCGCCGTAGTCGTTCATGTAGCCGACAGGTGCAGTGCCGGGGAACCATCCTGCACCGGCCTTTTCACGCATGCCCCGCAATACGTCGCGGGATAGGTCTCGTGAGAATTGCGTGGCCATGCCGAATTCCACGACGATCTGGATCACGTTGTCGCCGGGGAGGTAAGTACGCTCCGAGGTTACGATCGCTTTCAGGGTTCCCTCTTGCAGCAGCCACTGCACTTCTCCGGCATCGACAGGGTTGCGTGCGAGACGGTTCAGTTTCCAGCAGTAGACCTTCTCGATCTTTCCCGCACGAATGTCATCCATGAGGCGCCGGAAACTCTCTCGCTTGTATGGTTTCTTGGCAGATCCGACATCGGTGTAGGTTTCGACAAGTTCGTCATTATTCTGCCGGAGAAAGCGGAGGTTCGCTTTGTTCTGATCTTCGATGGAAGAGACCTGAGCGTCCTCCTTATCGGTACTCTTCCTGAGGTATATTCCTGATTTCTGGCTTGTGGTAGTCATATAGATGGGGTTGGAACGATAGGAAACCCAAGTGGGCGACCCTAGCAGTCCAACACCAGCCGAAGCCGTTGTCGGTAGGATCGCCCACTTGAGCGACAACACGAAACGAGGGCTTCGGAACGGTGGTGTGGACTGCACGGACAGTATACAACAGAAGAACTACGAAACGAACCCATTTTCAGAATTCAGTGTCACATCCAATGCAGCTGCCATGGGAGCGGGCTTGCCGAGTCTTGCGGCCTGCATGCGCTGGAGTTCATGGAGGGTCTGGAGCAGCACGCGCTGCAAATGCGCGTCATAGCGCTGGATTTTGTCGAGCTCGGCAGGCGACGGGATCATTTTTGACTGCACGTCGGCTTTGCTCGTTTCTTCCTCATGTATTGCGAGCACATCCGATAACATCTTGAACATTTCAGAGAGCTGCTTCGCATAATCGAGTGCAATTTCATTGAACCTCTTTTCTTCCTCTGCATTCATCGGTTTTGCTCCTCCTTTGTTCTGCACGATCCAATTGTATATGCTGACGTTCGCCGCCTTCCAGAAACCGGAGTTTCCACCAAACTCTTCATCCAGCAGCCGTGTCATTCCGACGGAGAGCGGCAAACCTTTCTCCTGTATGGAATCCGCCACAGTCTGCCAACTGACTGCAAGGTGCGAACACCCCGTACTCGTACGCATCTGGCGAAAGAAGCCGTTTTCAACGTCTTTTCTGGCGACTCCCTGAGCCGCTATATTCTCGATGACCCGTTCAACCGAGTGAGGCTCCACCTGCTTCTGGATGAAGCCGGTCTCTGCGATGTGGAGCCGACGCAGTCGCCAGAACGTTGCGAACAAACGATCGACGAGGAGAGTCTCCATCATTCCGACAGGCTGCATCTCCTTAAAGAAGCACTCCATGAAGTCACTGAAACTTTCATAGTCTGTGATGTCACCTCCGGTGAAGATGAACAGCTGATTGCTGAGGATGCCGTGTTTCAGCGCATTGAAGGAGGAAGTGACCTTGCCTTTCTCGGAGACGGGTCCCTTGCCCTTCTTTCCATTCGAGCGATTCGCCCGCAGTTGTTTGTCGGATGTCATAGATTGGGCAGAGAAGAAGAGGAGCCAAAAACATCGTCAGTACCGTCAGTATCGCCGGAAGGGTTCTGGATGCGGATGCGTCGCTTCCCGTTGGCGTCGCGTAGCAGTTCGATGGCGATACCCACCTCCGCGAGATTCGTCCGGACTTCATTGAGCCGCCGCGAGAGCGAATTCGGCGCCTTCGGCCAGAGCTTCGCGTGAGTGTCCACCCGTTCGCTTTCCGCCGTTTCCCTGAGTATTTTCAAAAGCTCCGACGCACTGCCTTCCCACGTCTTCCTGCTCTCCATGAACTTCACCAGCGCACCGGCGACCAGATCGGCGTTCACCACCTCTTCATGCTGTTGTCCGATATTCTCGAAGTACAAGGCGAGGAAGGTTTCCGGCGACGATCCCATTGCTTTCGCGATAGCCGCTCCCCAGTGTGCGAAGTCCGCCATGCGGGGTGTCTCCTTGAGTCGGATTTCCTTGTGGATTCTCATGGCGGCGGACAGAACATCAAACATACCTCCGAGGATCGCGGGGCGTGCACGCTCGAACGCATCCCAAATATCCCGCTCGCTTTTCCGTTCCGCTTTCCCGATGCGTTCAAGATTCAGAATGATTCCCCTGTCGAGGAGGTCGGGCTTCTGCGCCGCGAGGTTGATTCCATTGAGCCCGATGCAACGCTGGAATGAATAGATCACGTCTTCGTCGTCGCTGTAAAGCTCGCGCTTGCTGAACCCGTCGCCGGTGACTGCGCGGCAGAGCGCATCCGATGCCCAATCCGGCAGGTATGTCACGTTGTCGAAGAAGGCGAACCAGTGATGGAATATCTGTTGCACAAGTTCCGTGGCGTTCGTGGGGAGTGACAGGGTCCCGATCCCCGATGGATCGATCAGCTTCCGCAGCATCTTTGCCAGTGTGGTTTTCGCGGCTCCCTGTTCGCCATGGAAGAGCGGCGCGGGGTGAGGAATCTCCGGAATGAGGCAGGTGACGGCATAGACGAGCAGGAGATCCGAGAAGCGCGGCTCCGCGAGGTTGAAGAATGATTGCAGCAGCCGGATATCCCCGCCCTTCGTCGGCGTGACCTGCGGCTGCATGTGCGAGAAGCGTCGGAAGAGGATGGGAGGGATTTTGACTACCTCCCACCCCTCCGCCGTCACTTTCACGGCTTCCCAATTGTCGTTGGTCAGGTCGTACCAGATGGCGTCGCCGAACCATGCCGTGCGGTTTTCGAGTGCGGTTTTGGGACCCTCGAAACATGCCTTGCCTTCCAGAACGGCGAGTGCAGACGCAATTGCATTCGTATTCGGGGCTTTCCGTTCGGCTTCCCAGAGCAATGCGCACAGCCACCGCCGGAAGTGCTTGCTCCGTAGCCGGTGCACTTCCCAGTGTTCTCCTATATGGATGCGTGCGAACGGTTCCCGGAAGTGGTCATGGAAGAGCGTCACGTCTTTCTTCCATACTAGTTCCACCAGCCTATCCGCTTGCGCGGAGGGACGGCCGGTATCGCCGTCCTCATGTGTCAGTGATTCAGCCATTGCTTGAATGCGGAACGGGATAGAGCACGCCATCGTGGGCGGGAAGGGAGTGGAGAGCCCATGTATCGGCAGTACGCTTGGCACCATGTAGGTTCTGTGTCACGTACAAGGACTTGGTAGTGTTCGCCTGATGGGTTAAAATACGTCATAGTTAGAGGGGAAAAGATGTAGATCAGGTTCACAAAGGCCGGGTCTCTCTTTCCCCGTATTAGGGAGGCTTTCGTTTCTCGATCTGGTGTAGTTCGGGTTCGATCACGAGCTGAACGAGACCGAGGAACCGCTCCGAAAATTCTCGTGCCTCCGTATCCGTGAGTTCGGTCCCGTATTCCTGCTTCCAGAGTTCGCGGAAAGAGCCGATGGAGGTGTCGGAGAGGCTCATTGTTCGTCGTAAAGGCGTTGCTTGAGCATTTTCTGGCTTATTAGCAGAGCCATGGGGTCCACTTTTGCAGCACCGCTCCAATAAGCTTGGCATGCTTCATCCATACCCAGAGCACGTCGAAAGCAGAACTGAACTCGACGAGCGTTTCCCCGATCCAACGCCTCAAGTGAAAAACCGCAGCAATGAAGATAGGACGCGCAACCCAGATCGCTCGTGGTAAAGCGACTGGCTTCACTACTGTCCAAAGGTGGTGCAGGTGTTCTGGAAGCAGAATTCAAATTCATATGTACCCATTCTTTACCCCCCACTTCAATTGCCAATCGTCAATAAAGCGAATGACAGAAAATGGTGGCTTTCAGAAGCGAGAAACGAAGTGTGTATCTCAACCAATTTCTATTTGTTCTTCTCCAATATCACGCTCTGAAGTTGGGGTATTTGACGTTGTTTTTTGAAGTGCAATAGCCGTTTCTGCTCGACCATCGGAAAGAGTAAAGCGGCTTCCGACTTGTTTCAATAACCATCGTCCATAGTTCAAGTATGTCCGAATGGAATTCTTATCTACTCCAATCATACTTGCGAAGTTGCCATGACCCAAAATTCCAACAGTTGTTGGTTTGGCTAAGGGAAGTAAAACTTTCAGTCCGCTACGAAATTTTGCCCTATCCTTCTTAAGGACTGCTTCTACTGACAGTTCTTTCATGGGTCCCCTGATGAGAGAAAGCTTTTCTGAAAGTTGGCAGTCTCCACATTGTAACCATATTTCATCTTTGGCGATTCCTTCAAAGAATCTTGTATCTATCAATCGCTCATACGATTGCTTATTTTCTTGCGTAAGCGAAAGGGAAAAATCAAGCAATTCGTCACATACGATCAAGGCGGATGTCCGCTGTCGCTCTATTTCTTGGGGATCTTGTGACGCAAGATATTTGGTCATTTCTTCCTGCGACCGCATTTCAACGTGCCCACTAATCCTGTGGTCATAAGAAGCACCTATATTGAAAACTTCTTGAAAATCTCGGCGTCGAAGAGCTGTAGGTTCGGTAACTACTTTGAGTCGTATTTCATCAATGAATGGAATAAGCACCCAAAATTCAGGAACAATATACTCGAACACTTTGTCATGCTTTCTCTCATCCTTTCCTAATTTTTTCTTTGCACGTTCATAGATGGGTGTTTCAGGAAAGGACTGCACAAAACTGTATAGGGATTCGTACTGATTAAGCAGATGTGCACAATTAGGATACCCCACACTCTTCCCACTGCCGGTGAGACGGTATGCTTCGTCACCCTTTATCTGAGCAATGCGAAAGTAATACTTATCCTCAATATAAAATTCCATGCTTTGCTCAATAGAGCATGTAGTGTCTTTTGGTGAGGTATTTAGGAAAATGCGTTCTGTCTCATCGTCCGAATAATTTCTACTCTGGAACCTCCAACTATATTTATTGCTTTCCCCATTTTCCGCATACTCTGATGAGAATGTAGTTATTGCCTTTGCCAGCTTTATTGCTGCCTGAATTGCTCCCTTTTCTAACTTGATGAATTCGTGATTATCTGCGAGTTGGAGAAAATAATTCAGCCTTCTCTTTAATTCCTCAGCCAGTCGTGGTTCGCTAAGGCAGCAACGAAAAAAATGAAGCCCCACCAATTCTCGGAGGTCTTCCTTTTTGGATTCCTTGATTCTTGTCTTGAATCGCTCAAGACGGGCAATAATCGGCTCTATATTATCAATGCTCATATTGTCATAATTCTACCATTTCCTACGCACAAACTGAACGAGTCTTTCAAACGAATTTTTCCAAGTTTCCAAAAAGTCAGATACACTTCATGCGACCCAGAACTATTGCGAGCATATTTGCTGCTTGCAGAAACCCGAACAACGTCAGAAAGGGGCATCCGTGCCTCGGTCAGGACGTTGTTACGGGGCAACCCTCTCAATGGTTCTGGGTCAACTGAGCCGGGTGTCCCTTCTTGGGAATCCCGCTCTGTGTCTCACAACCATGAGCATGAGCAGCATCCCATCCCCTTCGTACGGTTCCGGCAATCCTCATCCACTCTCGAAGCTCAAGACAGAGCTGGTATGGGAGGGGAAGTACGACGAATACGGCAACAAGCGCACGGTGGACATTGCAGGACTTTCCATGCCGCTGCAACGCATCGAGACCGTGGATGAACCACGTCAGCGGGCGGCGGCGGCGGGGAATCTGGAGATGTTTGAGAAGCAGCTCGCAGGTCAGAAGCGTGACGACTTCCGCAACCGGCTCATCTGGGGTGACAACAAACTCGTCATGGCCAGCCTGCTCAAGGAGTTCAAAGGCTGCGTGGATCTCATCTATATAGATCCGCCATTCGACGTCGGCGCGGATTTCACCATGGATGTGCCGATTGGCGATGACAATGAGACCGTCGGCAAGGATCAGTCCACTCTGGAAATGGTCGCTTACCGCGACATGTGGGGCAAGGGCACCGACTCCTACCTTCACATGATGTACGAGCGCCTCTCGCTAATGAGAGAGCTTTTATCAGACAAAGGAAGTATCTACGTGCATATAGATTATCGCGTGGCAAGTTTCATGCGGTTGATAATGGATGATGTCTTCGGACGAGACTTTTTTCTTAATCAAATTGCTTGGTGTTACAAGGAACGCGAAAGAGTTCTAACAACGTACAATCCAAAGCACGATGTAATTCTCTTCTATGCAAAGTCTGGCAGCAAAGAACGCGTATTCAACTGGAAAGCAGCGACAGAGGAGTTTTCAGACGTAACACGAAAAAAGTTCAAATATGTTGACGAAAAAGGACATCACTATCAAATCCGCGGAAAAAACACACAAGGCAGTCCTCTTCGGGCCGCTGATGGTCTTACTCCTAAAGATGAATCGGAGCATCCGGGATTGACCTACCGAGATTATTTGGAAACGCGAGAAGGAGTTGCTCCGAGAGATTGGTGGACTATAGGGATAATAAATAAATCCGCAGACGAACGGCTTGGATATAGCACCCAGAAACCAAAAGCTCTCATTGAACGGATAATTGGAGTTTCATCCAATCAAGGCGATCTCGTGGCTGATTTCTTCTGTGGTAGTGGTACGACAGGAGCAGTAGCAGAGGGGTTAGGGCGGCGGTGGATTATGTCGGATCTCGGTCGGTTCGCCGTTCATACAAGCCGCAAGCGCATCATTGAACAACAACGCAAACTATACGAGGCAGGCAATCCCTATGGTGCTTTCGATGTGTACAACCTCGGACGATACGAACGCCAGTGGTGGCAGAAAGACCGACTCAAGGGCGCGAATGAGGAGCATCGTCGTGTGGTGCTGGAGTTTTTCAGAGCCGAAGTGCTGACCAGTGCACCCAGTCCGCTGATACATGGGCGCAAGGAAGGAGCGTTCTGTCACGTGGATGGCATCGATGGTCTGTTTACAAGGAAGGAAGCACGATCCGTGGCCGAAGCCATTGCCGCCGCAGGAGGAAAGGAGTGCTACTGCCTCTCGTGGGAATTCGAGATGGATTTGCGATTGAGCGTCGAGGCACTCAAGCAGGAGTACGGGGTCACACTGAAGCTCATCCAGATCCCGCGTGAGATCATGGAGAAGAACCGCACAACACCACCGCCGTTCTTTGAAATGGCGCTGCTGAAGGCGGAACCTGTCTTACACAAGACAAAGGAAGGTACTTCCGTGGACATCAAGCTCACGCAATTCCTCCCCTCGCTTGCAGAGGTGCCAAGCAAAGAGCTGGAGGCGTTGCAGGAACGGGCAGTGAAGAGCGGATTCGATTTCATTGATTTCTGGGCTGTGGACTTCGACTGGAAGCCGGGCAAGCCGTTCAGTCACCACTGGCAAGACTACAGGACGCGCAAAAACCGCACGCTCAAGCTGGTGAGCGATGCAGGCTTTGCGTACCCAAAGAAGGGCAAGTACACGGCCTGCGTGAAAGTGGTGGATGTCTTCGGCTGTGATTCCAGCATCACTATCGACGTCACAATATGACTGAAGTACTCAATCCATCGGCTTTGGAACCGCTGTATGAGGCGTGGGAAGAGCCCAACGCGCACCGTATTCCTTCTAAGGAGGAGGGCGGATCAGCCGAGCGGGTGAAAGGTCGTCGCCCCTCGCAGATAACGATACCGAAGAACCTGCGTTCAGCATTGAGGGACTGGCGGGAAGCCGGATACGCCGGAGCGAGTGACACGTCGCGGCATCTTCTGGATCATTGGTTCAATCGCAGTCATCAAAATGCGAATGGTACGGAATTCCGCTACTACTTCTGCCAGCGTGAAGCCATCGAAGTGCTGATCTACCTGTACGAAGTGCGTCAGAAGCGATGCCTCTCGCAGATCATCGAAGACTTCGGTGGTGCACAGAGTGAGCTCGCCGCACTCGGCGTGACGGAAGACGATGACGCTTGGACGCGCTACGCCTTCAAGCTCGCAACGGGAACGGGCAAAACAAAGGTGATGAGTCTGGCAATCGTCTGGAGCTATTTCCACTCCATCCGCGAATCGCATTCCGATCTCACGCGAAACTTTCTCGTCATTGCGCCGAATCTGACGGTGTACGAGCGCCTGCGCATGGACTTCGCCCCTACGGACGGGCGGTCTGACATTTTCAAGACAGATCCTCTCATCCCTTCTGAGTGGCTCGGAGACTGGAATCTCTCCGTTGTTCTTCAGGATGAAACAAGCGGAGCAGCTACAAACGGCGTACTTTACCTCACCAACATCCACCGTCTCTTCGATCTCTCCAAACGCAAGCGCAAAGACACCGATGGGCAGTATGCTTGGGCAGGACCGCCCGTCTCCAAGGCGAAGGCACTTGATACCGGAGAGGCTTTGCGTGAGCGAATCACACAGCATCCAAACATGATGGTCTTCAACGATGAAGCACATCACGTGTGGGACCCGGGGTCGGCATGGAATGAGGCAATCGCCTTCCTTCATTCGACCATCCGCCAACGCGGTGGTGCCGGAATCACCGCACAACTTGATTTCTCTGCAACGCCGAAGGATGACAAAGGGAATCTCTTCAAGCACATTGTCTGTGATACGCCGCTAGGAGAAGCGGTGGATGCGGGGATCGTGAAGACACCGATCATCGGAAAAATCACGGAGACACTCATCGAGCAACCAAATGACAACGCAGCGTATAGGTATGAACAGCATCTTCGTACTGGATATGAACGATGGAAGATAAGCCGTGACGAATGGATAAAAAGCCGAAAGAAAGCTCTTCTATTCGTCATGTGCGAAAATACGGAAGCAGCTGACCAAATCACGAGAAGGTTCAATACGGACGAATTTTTCAAGGATCTCAATGGCAAAACGATCAATCTCCATACAAATCTCAAAGGAAAAACGAAGAAGGTCGGACACGGTGCATCTGCGACAACGGTATTCGAGGAATCTGACAAAGAGATAAGTGATGATGATCTGAAGGCACTCAGGGAACTCTCGCGCAAGCTGGATAGCGACGACTGCCCCTACGCCTGCATCGTCTCCGTTCTCATGCTTCGTGAAGGCTGGGATGTACGGAACGTGACGACGATCGTTCCGCTGCGTCCCTACAGCTCCAAGGCGAACATTCTCCCCGAACAGACACTTGGAAGAGGACTTCGCCGCATGACTCCACCCGGTCAAGCATGTGAGATTGTCACTGTGGTGGAGCACAAAGCATTCGCAAGTCTCTACAAGCAGGAATTGGCTCAGGAGGGTCTTCCGATTGCAGACGTTGAGATTGAGAAGATCCCGAAGACCACGGTTTCCATCTTCCCCGATAAGCAGAAGAAAGATTGTGCTGCGCTCGACATACTCCTTCCCCGACTGACCGCCGGATACAGTATTTGTCCCACGCTCTCCGGACTCACAATCGCGGAAGTGAAAAAGCGGTTTTCATCCTACAGGAAGCTCCCGCTCGGCAAGAAGATCAATACAGAGATCAACTATGAGGGACGACATCTCTTCACGGGAGAAGTCATCGAACGCATGAAGATCCAACTGCCGCTCCTCAAGTCCGGTGTCGGTGCCCTCTCGTTCTACATCAAAGAGATCGAGTATGTGTGCAAAGTACACAACACACACAACGTACTTGCACCGCTGTTGCAGGAGTTTTTGGAAGATATCCTCTTTGAGGAACAAACGGACATCTTTGATGCAAGGCTCATTGCACGGCTTGGCAATCCGGATGTCCGGGAACATGTACGCGCGGTGTTCGTTCCTCTCGTGCGAGCTCATACCGTAGGAGCAGAACAACGGCAGACAGTAGAGCAGGCTGCAATATCAATCAGTGCGTGGAAGCCGTTCCAAGTGACCCACAGTGAGCGTCATCCGGTAAAAGAAGGGAAGAAGACACTGTTCAACCTTGTGCCCTGCAATCGAGATCTGGAAGTTGCCATGACCACATTTGCAGATAGGGCATCCGACATAGCTGCATTCGCCAAGAATGCCGGTCCGCAATCCTTGCGCATTGACTATCAGGCGCAGGACGGGCGACTGGCATTTTACACGCCCGACTTTTTCATTCGCACCAAGGCCGGCAAGTGTTTCTTGGTTGAGACGAAAGGGCGCGAGGATCGTGATGTTCCAAGCAAGGCACTCGCCGCAATGGCTTGGTGTGCTTCGGCCTCATCGGATACCGCAGCATGGGAATACCTGTATGTCCCACAGGGTGTTTTTCAGAGCATGGGCGGGGATTCCATCGAGGAACTCGCGCGGACATGTCAACCGGCACTCCAAACACTCCTGCAAACGACACCTGCACCGCAGCAGTCGATTTTTGATGCCTTGGCACGTCACGCAGAGGAAGTCACCATAGATGAATCGCTTGTGTCGAAAGATGTGCTGGAACAGCTGCCAACTCGTTACAGGGAAGCCGTAGAACAAGCCACGACGATTTTCAGGTTATTCGAGCAGAAGAAAGGACTGAACTACGCGTCCGTATTTACCTCTCTTCTCGGATCACTTGATGATGCTGCCAAGGCTATCATTGTTTCCCGTCTTGGTCCGCACCTTCCCGTCGGCACGGCAGACCAACGGACTTGGTTTGATCCGTACCTTCAAGGTGCGAATCGCTCACAGGCTGATCATTTCGATCGTATGGCGAAAAACCTCAAGAAGACGCTCGTATTCAATAGTGGACTGTCACCAATCGGTCTCCTGCGCTCCTGCTTCGACTATGCACTGAATGAATCAGCCAAGCTGGGTGGTGTTTTCGATGTGATCAAGGAACATTTCCGCGTAGCAGGCGGGAGAAAGCTCTTGGAACATGTGACGAAGGTCAATGAGTTCCGCAATACGTACATCGCACATCAGGAGGACACGCTCAAAGACGCTGATCTTGCTCGCAAGGAGTTGGTACTGTGGATCAATACGTTAAAAGTGCTGACGGAAAGCGTAAAGACGTAGTGGATAATTTTGGACGGAATGTACATCTCTTGCTACAATGAACTATGAACAAAGCTCCACTCCTTACTCCGCGTCTCCGACAAGCAGTTTCATTGGTCTTCCGAGCGCATGGAGGTATGAGCCGCAAAGGTGACGGGCAGCCCTATTTGCTGCATCCCATCCATGTCTTGGCATTGCTCATTGATTGGCACGCGGAGGAAGACACCTGCATCGCAGGGCTTCTGCATGACGTTATCGAAGATGCCGATGATGACACGCAGAGAGCAGCCTATCGTGAGGAAATCAAAAAGACGTTCGGCGAGAACGTACTGGAAATTGTGGAGGGAGTAACCGAGCAGGACAAATCGCTTCCGTGGCGGACCCGAAAGGAGCGCTACTTGGAGCACTTGCGGACAGCCTCGAAGCAATCATTGCTCGTATCGTGTGCGGATCGCATCCACAACACATCCTCTCTCCTCCTTGCGTACAGGAAAGACGGAGAGAGAGTCTGGAAGCGATTCAATGCAGGGAAAGAGGAACAGCTATGGTATGTGAAAAGTGTCAGGCAGATTCTGGAAGAACGACTCGGTGCGTCCTACACAAAGGAGCTTGATGCTGCCATCGGAGAGATTGAGTGCCTGAATACCGGAAAGAAACCTCACCGGAAGAGCGCCGTGTCAGAAGGTTCTCCAAGGGTCCCCGCTGCGCATTTTCACTATCTCTTCGATGACTGGCGCAATGCAGCACTCCGCTGTTTCGTGTGCGGATGGACAGGGAAAATCAAACATGAGGACACAGAGGTTTACGACAGCCTCTTCGATTATTCATGTCCGAAGTGCGACAAGATGCTTGCCATCGTCTCGTACCCGACGCAAGAGGAAGACGAGGCATGGGGGAAGGCGACACCCGGCGACGCTGTTATGCAGTTTGATCTCAGCGTTCAGTTCTTCTTCGGTATCGAAAGCACTCCTGACCATACCAAGGTCAAACGAAACATCAATACGGCCATAGGGCTCCTGATGAGAGCGGCAGAGCAAGAATTCCCGCGAGCACAATTTCACCTCGGTGCGGCTTCCTATTGGCAAGACTTCGGAAGCTTCTTCGGAGTTGATATCGAAAAATACGTTCCGCACGACAGCGCCGCCGCTTTAGACCTTATCGAAAGAGCAGCCTGCGGCGGGCTTGGGATAGCGCAAATGATGCTCGCAGAATGGTGCGAGAATGGCAACGTCGTAGAGATGAATGAAACTTTGGGCGCTCTCTGGCACGAAATCGCCAATATGAACGGGCAGTACAGCCCCGTGAAAAACGGAGATCTGTATCCCAGCCCCGCAAATCTTGGTGATATCGAACGATACCGGGCACTCCGTGCATCACGGCTCAAGCATACGACACGCGAACCTACCGGCTCGCAGGCGAAGAGCAGAGGAGTGACATACACAGTCCTCGTGGATGACAATTTTCATCCCCGAGACAGCAGTGAACGATACGAACTGGGTGCATATGCCACATTGGAAGAGGCGGAGTCCGCCTGCAAAAAAATCGTCGATGAGTATTTGCTGAGCACGTACAAGCCCGGCATGGCAGTGGCAGATTTATACACGGGTTATACGTCATTCGGTGAAGATCCGTTCGTTGTGCCGCGGGATAATCCTGACAAATTCTTCTCGGCATGGAACTATGCCAAACAACGCTCTCAGGAAATATGCGGAGAATCTTTGTCGAAGCATGATCGGGAAGGCACTCCCAAAACTTCATCCTGAATCTGTGCAATACTTCTTTCGTCATGCCGAAATCCTTCGGGAGTGTCATCAGCTTTGAAGACCAATTGCCGCGTCTCCTTGCTGCTGCATACGGACCGTGCCCTGCGTTTTCTTCCGCATGCAAAAGCATGTGTTGGTGTCCCCTCCAAGGACACATTCCACGCGGCTTTTGCGGAGCGACAGGGCGTCTGGATGAAGTGATGCTTGTCCTTGTCTGTGCTGAACCCGGTGATCCGCATGCCGGTGAGACGTATGCAAGCGTGAGCTCGCCCGACAAGCTGTTCCGGCAATCGTCTACCCAAGCACTCCATTGCATGGAAAGAGGAGTGGATGTCTTTCACAGGAACATTCGTCTGATTCTTGACCTCTGTTTTCCAGATCTATCATTCAAAGATCAAATGCGACACGCATGGATCACCGACTCAGTTCTTTGTTCTGCCAAAGAAGAATGCGGGAAAGTGGATCACGCTGTGGAGCGTGAATGCTGTCGGCGTTTCTTGCAGCCGACGCTCACCCTCTTTCCGAATGCAGTCGTCGCGGCATTGGGGAAGAAAGCAGGCAGGCGCATGGCAGGGATAGACCGAGAAATTGTTCATGCCTATGCCGCTGCTCCTCCCGGATGCAATAACAAGAAGGCCAGAGCGTCTTGGCAACACATTGCCGATCTGGTGAGGTCGATGTCCGCTCGCTGATCATTCTCAAGGATACTGACGCTACTGACGATATTTCTTCCTCTCTTTCTCTACGCCGCCAGTGCGGTTGTGATACGGTACAGCGCGGACCTCCAAGTTGTCAGATCGATCATTATCTGGTAAAATAAGCAACGTGAAATACAAATATAATGCACTCATAGCTTTTGCGGTCGCATTTTTTCTTGCGGTCAGTACAAATGTGACGTTGGTTCATTCAGCGCAAGCAGATACGAATAACCATTCGTTTCAGTTATCGCCGTTCGGAACCCATGGAGAGGGTGGCTATAGTCATGATCAAACGTTTTCGTTCGGGGAATACGGGAAAGTATACGAGATCGATAGTTTCATCTGCATCGACGATCACGATCTCAATGGTGATGCGATAGGAACGTGCGCTCAATTATCCCGGGATGCGCTTCCGAAAGATCTCGCGGTATCTCTCGAACCTGAGTCCACTGAGGATGGCAGACTGCTCCTTCATTATTCCATCACACAAGCCGCTTCAGCAGATGAGTCGTACAAAGATGTCCGGTTCTCTATATTCATTGATCCTGAGATACATGACAGTGCAGTACTGCAAAAAGATGAAGATGGCAGAGATGAGTCGTCGCAAGAGTATGCCAATGAATTCGGAGAGGCGATCGGGTGGTACGGCAACGGGTCAGGAGATGCTGTCCCCGACAGCTGGGAAATTGATGAGCCCGGCTATGTCTTTGGTGATCTTTTCAATAATTTACTACTCGGAACGCTCGATAGCCGGAATGGTGTATCCGTTGCCTATCCGGATGACGTCGCAGTCGCACTCGGCTTCAAATTAGGCTCATTCGAGCTAGGAACTGGAAAAACGGTCACAGTACTGTTCTCGACTGATGAAGATACGTTGGACGGAGTTGCACTGAAAATCAGAGATAAGGTGTTTGGCACGTCTCTAACCATTTCTGGTCAAAGCTCTATTGAGCAGCCCGAAGACACTGTAGCAAATGGGGAGCAAGCTTCTGAACATCAATTTGTCCTCGACATTCAACGAGTTGAGACTGAAGTGGTACCACCACAAGCAGTGTGCGGGAATGGGAGCGTGGAGGCGCGTGAAACATGTGATGATGGGAATACGCACAACTGGGATGGATGCAGTGATGACTGCTCCACTGAAGCGGCACTATTTCGAGAGCGACAGTTTTCCGATGATTTCAAAACGTACTGCGATGCTCAGAAAGAGGAGCGAGGTTACGATACATGCAGCAGCTACGTGACGAACTACTTCGATTACTGCACTGCCGAAGGAGGAGAGAGTGATCTGGAACGCTGTGTGATGAATATTATGGTCACGGCGGAGACAATACGTTCGAGGAAGAGGGAGTGGCAGAAATCCTACGGTATCGGATCTGATGAAATTGCCCTCGAGTTACAAGACCCGGACATATGCAAAAGAGATGATTGCTTCAAAAAAGTCGCAATCGGCTTGAGCGATCCTTACATTTGCGATTCCATCCATGACAGGAGCACCAGAATTGATTGCTATCGAGCTTTGGATCCTGGCTACGATGTTCGATTGAAGAGACTGGCATATGCATCTCCAATTGTCTTTTACCTCATACTGATTGCTGCATTGGTGTTCTTTATCCGCAGGAAGAGGTTTGCACTCGCGGGTGGTGCCCTCTTCGGGCTTGTGGTGGAGGCAATGAAAACGTGGTTCGCTCCTTACCTCTCGGTCGAGGGAGGAGTAATCCTTGCCATAACAACGCCATCAGGTGGGATACAGTTTTTCACTACCCTGTTGGTCGCTCCTTTTTTCCAGGATCTCCACGACTCTGCGAAAATCAGCGCACTCGTCGTCGGTTTATATTTCGTGATTTCTTCAATTTTCTACGCTCTCTTGTTCTGGTTCATTTCTAAGTCAGGGAAGTCAAAAGTCTTCGCTGTTTTGTTGGCCATTCTTATATTGTTTGCATTGGCGTGTGCAGTCCTGACGCTCAATTGGGCAATGCATTTTGATTGAGTCAGCAGTTATTCGGATGGTTCGCCGCTACCGACGATATTTTCGATTCTCTTTCTCTACGCATCCAGAGCGGCTGTGATACGGTACAGCACGGACCTCCATTGTATTTGCTTTGACAGAGCTTTTTGCCGTACACTCCAAAAAATCCCCATGTCCGCCACGTCATCATCCGCCGGCATTTCCCGTAATCCGAAAGACTATCGCATCGCGACCATCGGCAGTCACACGGCGCTGCAGATTCTGAAAGGTGCGCGGGATGAGGGCGTGCCGAACCTCGTCATCTGTAGGAAGGGATCGGAGCGGCCGTACATCAGTTACGGTGTCGCCGATGAGATTCTGTTCGTGGATGACTGGTCGCAGTGGGACAGTGTCATCGAGCCGGAACTGATCAAGCGGAACGCCATCAACATCCCGCACGGTTCGTTCATTTCCTACATGGGCCCCGAGAAAGTGAAGACCATGAAGTCCATGTACTACGGCACCAAGGAGATTCTGGAGTGGGAGAGCGACCGGACGATGGAGCGCGAATGGCTTCTGGACGCCAAGTTGCTTTTACCGCGCGTCTTTGAAAAACCCGAGGACATCGACAGCCCCGTTATCGTGAAGTTCCACGGCGCCGGCGGCGGATTCGGGTACTTTGTCGTGAGGACGCCCGAGCAGTTCTACGAAGTGAAGAACCGCAAGTATCCGGACGAGAACGATTACACCATTCAGGAGTACATCGTCGGCGTACCTCTGTACATTCACTACTTCTACTCGCCCATCACGAAGGAGCTGGAGATCATGAGTTTCGACAAGCGGTATGAATCCAATGCCGACTCCATCGGGCGCATCAAGGCGGAGGATCAGCTGGCAGCCAAGATTCATACGAGTTACACGGTCGTCGGCAATGTCCCCGTCGTCGTTCGTGAATCCATGCTGCCGGAATTATTTGAAATGGGCGAACGTGTGGTGAAGGCATCGCAGAAATTGCCCGGAATCGGTAAGGGACTCTTCGGACCGTTCTGTCTGGAGACCATCGTCACGCGCAAGCTGCAGATCTACGTTTTCGAGATCAGCGCGCGCATCGTCGCAGGGACGAATCCGTTCATCGAAGGGTCGCCGTACACAGCCTTGAAATACAAGGAACCGATGAGCACGGGACGCAGACTGGCACGGGACATTAAGCAGGCGATTGAAAGTGGCAGGCTCCATGATATTTTAGGTTAGTGCATGTTGTTCTTTCTATTTGCTAAATGGTTAAATTGTTAAATTGTTTGCAAGCAACAGGGTAAGGTGGATGCGGCATTAGCCATTTAACAATTTAGCAATTTAACCATCGTTCCAATGATAACTTCTGCTCTTCTCAAAGGTTTCGATCTCAAAAACCTGACCGTCGGCGTCCTCGGCGGCCATAGTGCGCTGGATGTTTGTCACGGCGCGAAGAAGCATGATTTCCGGACGGTCTGTGTGGCAAGGAAGGGGAGGGAGAAAACCTACGAACAATATTTCAAGACTCGGGCAAGCGATCAGAAGGGTTGTATTGATCAATGCATTATTGTCGATAAGTTTGATGATGTTCTCCAGAAAAACGTTCAGGAGAAGCTCAGAAACATGAATACAATATTTGTGCATAATCGATACTTCTGGGTGTACTTCAAGGATTTCTCCAAGGTTGAAAACGATTTCAATGTGCCCATCTTCGGCTCGAGGACGCTTCTTAAATTGGAGGAACGAGACCAGCCATACAATCAGTACGATCTCTTGAAAGATGCCGGAATCCGGACACCGAAAATATTTGGGCGGGAAGCGGGAAGCGGGAAGCGGGAAGCCATCGATCGTCCTGTGCTTGTCAAAGCTGCGGAAGCCAAACGGGGATATGAACGGGCGTTTTTTATCGCGACAGATGAGAAGAGTTACGAATCCATCGGATCGAAGCTGGAGAAGGAAGGCAAAGTTGGTAAGAACTGGCGTGAAGCCACGATTGAAGAATTCGTCGTCGGTGCTCCCGTGAACTTCAATTTCTTCTACTCGCCGCTGACCAAAGAGTTGGAATTGCTCGGCACCGACACCCGTCGCCAGACCAATCTGGACGGGTTCCTCCGGATGACCGCGGATCAGCAGGCGCTCGCACTCAAGTACGTTCCGCTCAAGATGATCGAGACCGGCCACATTGCATGCACCGTCAAAGAGTCCATCCTCGAGAAGGCATTTGATCTCGGTGAAAAATTTGTGAAGGCGACGCAGAAGCTGCCGAAGAGGTTGGATCCTTCAGGAAAGGGGATCATCGGACCGTTCGCGCTACAGGGTGCCGTCGTCGCCGAGGACGGCAAGGAGGACATCGTGATCTTCGACGTGTCGTTGCGGATCCCCGGATCGCCGGGAACATTCGCGACCCCGTACTCGGGATATCTGTACGGCAGATCGATGAGTGTCGGGGAGCGGGTGGGGATGGAGATCAGGAATGCCGTTTCGATGGGAAGGGTGGAGGAAGTGGTGACGTAATGAGCATTCATCTGGCTTCCAGACTCAAAAAGTGCTACAATGGCAAGATTTGGAATACCATACAAATAGTTCAGGCATACTTCCTGCATTGCGGGTTCCGGTTCTGCGGATACTCGGTATTGCTCTCGGTATCACCCTGCTCCAGATAGCCGGTGCGTGCTTGGTATCCGGTCATCCGACGATGTCGGAAGCCTATTTGAGTCTTGCGTCGTGGGATGGGGGTTGGTTCGCAAGCATTATCAGGAATGGCTACAGGACGCACATTCCGCCGTTGCCTCAGGATCTGAACGGATCAAACATCGCGTTCTTTCCGGCGTTTCCTCTTTTTGCCAGTCTGTTCACGTACATCGGAATATCCATCAATGTTTCGATGCTGATAGCAAGCCAGCTGGCCTGTGTAGGAATGTGGACATACATTCTCCTCCTCCTCGAGCGCATGCGTTTGTCATGGCTTCTGCAGGTGATGGTTGTCGTGGCAATTCTTGTTTACCCTTCAACGTTTTTCCTTGTTGCAGGTTACAGCGAATCCCTGTTCCTGTTCGGTTTGATGGGATTTCTGTTCTGGCTTCCGGCACGTCATCGATCGTTCGGATTCTTCATGGCGGGATTACATGGCTTCATACTCTGTGCAGCACGGATGGTCGGTTTTCCCGTCAGCCTGCTTCCTCTTGCCCTTGTCCTGATCGAAATCCTGCGCAGGCGGATGAAAAACCGTACGCACTGCATGCTTTCGATCATTCATCATGGATCGCTGTCATTGTTTGCAGCCAGCGGTGCGTTATTGTTCTTCCTGTTCTGCGCTCTCACGTTCGGCGAGTGGGATCTGTATATGCAGACGAATCGCATCGGCTGGAACACCAAACCGCATTTCGCGGCATTGGCAGATCCATCCATTTATGTGCGTGCCGTCTGGCCGGGGAGCCCTGATCAGTGGAGTCAATTGTCGGTGGTGTATATAGCGTTGGTGTTGCTGACGTTGCTTATTCTCGAAGTGTTGCCCGGCACCTTACAGAAGCGGCAGACGTTTTGGGTTGAACGCGTGAGTCTCTACTACGCCGCAATCGCAACATTTGCGCTGTCCGTCGTGAGCAGATATGACGTTTCCCTCAGCGGGATGATCCGTTACTCCGTGGTGGCGCATATTTTGCTGGTATTGGCAGCCGCATCACTGTTCTCTACATTCAGCTTGTCGCGTCGAACAAAAGTACTGATGGCAGTCGCGGCTCTGATCACTTGCTACATACTGAGTCTTGCACAGGGAGCTCTGATTTTTCGTTTTACCAGCTCCGTCTGGGTTGCATGAAGTTTCTGCGGGAACTGAATACTCGTTGGAGGAACGCGGAGCGAGAGACTCGCTGACGGGATCGGCATACTGTAATAGCGCTGCGTCGTACGCGTCTTATCCGATGAATACACATGCTGCGGTTTCCATTCCCTGTCGCGTCTATGAAAGTTCTCAACATCATTCTCAAGGTCATACTCTGTCTGTTGTTGGTGATGCCCGTCCTCGGCAGCTTCGGCGTGTTTCCGCCGCCGACGGCGGAGATGTACAGCCCGGCAGGCTGGGAATTCATGCAGGCGCTCATGGCGACCGGTTACATGATGCCGCTCATGGGAATCACCTTCGCCGTCTGCCTCCTCCTCATCCTCTTCGGCCGCACGCCGCTCGCCATGATCATCTTGGCCCCGCTCACGGTGAACATCGTCTTCTTCCACCTGATCGTGGATGACAGTTTCTTCACCCTTGCCGCATCAATGGCGTGGGTGTTGCTTCTTCTCAACGCGTACTTCCTCTGGCAGAGCCGCGAAGCGTATAGGGAGTTGTGGTAGGAAATGGGGGAGAGAATCGGGTTTTGGTCAGTCTGCACCAGTTAGTGTAACCCGGAGTATAATTTCCTGACCACGGTCGATGCCCAGTGCCTCTGCAAAATTTCCTTGGTTGACTGCCACTTCGATGCGCCCGAAATCGTCATCTATGATTACCGGTGAGTTGACCGGTACTTCACCGAAGGTGCGCAGGTACGGCAGGAGAATCTGATTTGCACCAGCTGAAAGTTTGATTGTATTGCCGATAGTCGCGAGTTTGTGCATTTCCTCCGCGCGGATATTCAGGAACACGTTGCCGTAGCTGTTCATGTCAATCACTTCCGCTTCTATCGCTTGATGTCTGTATTTCGCTTCAGGGAAGGGAGCAGGTGCGAGCGTCTTTGAATCGATGGCAGATCCCGCATCGGCAGGATTCTTTCCGGCTGCGATATGTGCCGCCGTCGGTGCGAAGACGTCACGTCCGTGGAAGATGGCCGAAACGGGTTGCAGCATCCACGTGGGATTGGTTACTTCGAATGCTTTCACGATGCCGCCGAGGGAATTCGTAGCGGGGATGAGTACGCCATTGTCCGGTCCTACGAGGGCATCGCCACGCTTGGTGATCAGGATGAGCGCGCGCCGTTTTGTTCCGACTCCCGGGTCCACGACGCAGATGTGCGCTGCCGCCGGAACGAAGGCGATTGCCTCCAATAATCGGGCTCCTGCACGAACATCGAAACCCGGCACATCCTGCGCGAGGTTGATCACATGAACATCCGGGCAGATTCTTTGGATCACAGCGTGCATCACCCCGATACCTTTGTTCCCCGGTCCGAAGTCTGTAGTGATGGTGATGATTGAGTGCATGAGGAGATTGTACGCGTGGCGGGAATTTTCGGGTACAATCGTTTCGGTTGGGGCTGTAGCTCAGTGGTAGAGCACCTGGTTTGCAACCAGGGGGTCAGGGGTTCGAATCCCCTCAGCTCCACCACTACTTGCGCGTCTAAAGCGACCCGCTATCTTGACCATCAGTTGCACCCGTCTGGTGCGACCCGATTGGCTATTCGGAATATTTTTAAGCCTCCGTGGTGGAATGGCAGACTCATCCACCTTCCAAAGTTCTTTATTTCTGAGGATCTCAAAAGCGGATGGCCTCGCAGCGGTGCGAGTTCGATTCTCGTCGGATGGATGCACCATCGTGCCATTTTGAAATCTAAATGCGATACGGTGCAATTGTGGGGCACGTCTTGGGTTCACAAATAAGCTGCCAAATGGCAGAATGTACTTCTTATGGAAGGTAAAGCAATACAGCAGGCAAAGAGAAGAATACAAAAGCGAATGAATGAAAGAGGCGGCGACGCCAAACTTATGGCGATTGGAACGATGTGGGCGCCATTTCTGGCATTGGGTGATCCTATACTTACAATTATTTGGGGGGTTGCGATGGGTGCCAATCAGTATCTTGGTTATCTTAATGACAAGAAAGCATTGGAATTTCTTGAATTTATCAGAGAGGGGCAGTTTACAGAGGATGATTTACAAACAGATGGATTTAGAGAGGGCCTAAGGAGAGTATTTGATGCCTTCATGAAAGAAAGGCACTTGGAAAAGCAGGAAGCCATCAAGAGGATTTTTATGGGATATTACAATACTGAGGATCGACAACGATTTAGGTTTGAAAAAATGGTGCGCGCAATAGATGGCTTGGAGTTAGATGATATTATTGCCCTGCAACGTATTGTTGATATGGTGATCAAGCCTCAGATGAAAATGAGGGAACGCGAGTATGAGAAGAAAAAGGCAGAAGACCCAAAATACGACAAAAGTCTTAAACAGTATCTAAAGGAGCAGCGCGTAAAAGGTTTAGGCTTTAAGCAGGATGGGAAAAACGAAATTGTAACTGGTTTGCTCGAAGGATTTGCTAATTTAGAAAGAGAGGGAATTATTTTAACGATAAGATCACAAGGAAATTTAGGTCCGCAAAATTCTACATACAAACTTACTCCTTTTGGTCATGATTTATGCGATTTGATTTTAGAATAATGTATGCCACCTGAACAGTACTCCTGCTGTATAACGCCATCTAACATTTTTCCCGGAACAGAGGTTTCATTGGAGCATTTACGAGACGCGCTCTCTGGTTTAAATAGGAATGAAACACTCATCTATTGCGCCAGATGGAATCTGATTTTTTGTGACAAAAATACGGACAGCTCAAAGATACAAGAAGCAGCTATGAATTGGTTTCTTACACAAGCACAGAAGGCAGAGATGATTCGGCAATCAGGTAGTTTGGATAGAGTTGTGTTTCTCTTTAGGGGAGGGCTAGTCGAGCTTATGAGATGGGCAGCATTGTATTGTGATCCCTCGGCTTCCGATCCTCACTTCTATGGCAAAGCTCGGGCAGAAAGAAGAAATGAGCTTGGTAAAGCTATGATGATTGCAAATCATCTATGGCTAAAATCAGTAGGCACTGACATGTTTCCTGACCTAGAAGGCGATGAACTAAGATTGGCGACTTTGGTGCGCATGAGGTTGAACAAGGCGGGTACAACAAGAGGACGTGAACCGGGATTTTCACTGGGTATCGGTTATAGCTTGTTCTGTGATAAGCGATTTTTTCCAAAGTTTTATTCCGCTGCATTCGATGAGTTTAAAGCATTAACAGGCAGATCATTAAAAGAGAGCTTCATTTGCGCTAGCTGGTTGATTTCTAATTTACTAGGTAAGACGCTTGCACAGGTTACCAATCAGCAAAATCATAATGGCATCTTTTCACTTGAAGCCGCTGTCAATCCCATTGAGAACAAAAAATACCGCCCAATAGTTCGATATTACTTTTTACAGAATGTTCAAACACCCGAAGAAATGAAGGCATCATTCTGGAGACAAGGTGAGCCATCGTCTTTAAAGAATTTAAAACCGGTAGATGAAATGGTGATTCTGAATAAGCCTATTATGAGAGTCGATGATGGCCGGTCAGTAATACTGGATCCAGTTCCATACGGTGAAAATGTTGTTGCGGGGTCATTGTTTACTTTGGTGAGAAATCCTAAAAAGACGGATGATGAGCGTAACAATATTATTGCAAAATTCGGGCTTGCATTTGAGCAATATGCGATACGTCACTTCAAGGCAATGTACCGCTCTAAAAGAAATCAAACTGATGTTTTGCATCCAAACCCAGTGGGTAAAGAAGGGAGGAATAAAGTGCAAATAGCTGATGTTTGCATTACTGGCGACAGAGAGGCGGTGCTCGTTGAGGCAAAGGTGGCTTTTATTAAATCGTCGATAGTTATGGATAGGGATAATGATGCTTACATAAAAGCGCTGAAAGAAAAGTACGTTGATGGAAAAGGGGTGGCGCAACTCGCTAAGTCGATCACCAACCTTGCAAATGGAATTAGGACAGCTGACAAAATTGATTTCACCGCAATCGATAAAATATACCCTGTTTTATTGGTGCACGATCCACTTATGGATTCTTTTTCACATAGCTGGTACCTCAATTTGCACTTCAAAGAATGTCTGTCTCCTGATGAAGCTAGGTCTGATGGATCATTTCGAAAGGGGCACTTTGTGGTTGCACCACTTACACTGATCGTTTTGGATGATTTCAAAGATTTTGAAAGCTCAATAAGACGAGGCTTGTCGCTCAGAGGTTTTTTGAGTGACTACTCGATCAACTATCCAGAGCGCATAAGGTCGGTACATGATTACATTGCCCTTTCAAAGTATCGAAATTACTTTTATACATCTGTTGAAATAGCTAGAGATACTTTGAAGATATTAGGTGCCACCCATAAGGCTTTCTATCCGTGGTCACTGAGAAGAATTAAGGGGCAGCTAAAGAATTATTATGCGTTAGCCAAATCCTTTGTGAGGAGGTTGTTTAGGGAACATCTGAAAAATAACACTTCCGGCCACCACTGATCCGTACGGGTTTTTTGTGCCAGCCTGTGAAAACAATAAATGATTCTTGGCTTTTCAGAGCGGCTTTCCTGTATCCAAGCATGGTGACCCCATTTCATGCACCAATGGCAAACTGAGCGCACTCAGATGCATGACGATAAGCCAGGTTAAATCTGAAATTCGTACGTTTTCTGATATCCTATGCAACCTCATGCGACTTTTTTCAACCAATCCAACTCTCAGCGGCATTGCTGGTCACGTTCAAGAGTATTCTCTTGAAGCATTACCTAGGCTGGTAAGAGATCCCCACTATTCATTTCTACTGGCTTTCAATTCTGATGAACTAAACCAAAATAAAGCTGCGTTTAAAGGGAAACTGTCCGATCATGGGATTGGAGACATTGATCTTGTCGATTGCATTCAGCAAGGCATCGAACCAAAAGAACACTGGCTTATGTTTTCTTTTTCTCTGCCTTCTATTTTGGATAAATTCACAGAAAAGAAAATTTATGTTTATCGATCACGTACCCACAAAGCATGGATAATTGTTCGAACAGATCTTCTCGATCAATTACTTCAAGCACATAGCAGTTGGTGGGAGCAGGGCATAGCAATTGGGACGATTTATCAGCAACACTTTCAGGAATCTATTCTTGATTACTGCGAGCGTATTTGTGTCACGCTGAATGCATGGGATCCAAGTAACGCTAGAGATGCTCGCGAGAAAAAACGCATCATTTCCAGATTCAAAAACGAGTGGGCTGAACTTGGTGCAAGTGCGCAAATCGAACGCGATGATCACATGAGGAGACATGGTCAAATTCTGAATAGTATCGAAAGAGCCGAAGCGAACGCTCAAAGCGAAGTGGACTATCATGCCGGGAATGAGGCCGAGATTCCGGCGACAGTACGCATATCAGCAAGAACACCTGCATCGAATCTAAAGCTGATTGCCAGTCTTATTGGCCCAGCAAAAGTTGATGCTGTATTTGATCCTTACCTAGACAACAAGGGACTTGTTGCCTTGGGAAATATTCTCTCATTGGGGGTTATTGCATCGAGCCCCCTGCGCATGCTTAGTACGGTGAAATCACAAGCATTAAATGAGCAATTTCTGGCTGATTGGTTAAAAGAGCATGGTATTTCAGGAGAAGTAAGAAGGATGTCAGATCCAGAGCACGGTCGATTCCTGCTGCTAAGTAACGGAAAGTCATTAAGGTTGGGTCCATCTCTAAATGGCCTGCACAACAATGAGGCTGCGCATTTGGATCCAATAAAAGAAGATTTGGAATTTTTCGATTCGGTGTGGGCAAAAGCGCAGCCATTTGTTTCGGAAAAGAAAAATGTAGCCATAAATACTGAGAAAGAAATAAAGACCAATCGTATTCTTGAAGATTGGAAAGAATGGCAAGAAGATCATTTCCATGCACTTAACGAGAAGATTAAAGAGGGATACTACAAAATTGCAGATAATGAAGGTCATCTTGTTGCATGGATTAGTCGAAAATTCTTAAAGGAATTCCCCACCGCCCCTATGCTTGAGAAGCATCAGAGAGAAAAGACTCGTATGTCTCGTCATGTGGCAAGAAAATTGGAAGATCTGCATTATTCATCAGCAGAAATCGGAAAAATGATGACGGCACAGACCATCATTGAACCGTCATTGCCTTCTATGGAGATAAATCTGTACTTCATGAAAATGAGCAGGCAGGCCTTCATTAAGATCATGGCTTTTTGCATTCTCATCGCACTTCCGATTGTTTTTGTAATAATTTTTCCTCTCCTGGGAATCTTTTCCAGTTGGTTCAGTAAATTGATGCTGGAGCAGCTTGTGACGAAATAGACTCCACTCAATGAATGGTATTTTCTTTGTTTCGTTAGTGGAACTAAAATACAGAACATGCCGAAAACAACCATTAATACCAACGACGAAGTCCACTTCTCCCTCTACGCCCGTAAGTCCGAAGAATCCGACGAGCGCCAAGCCCTCTCAATCGATTCTCAGCTGAAGGAACTGCGAGCTGTTGCGGAGCGAGACGGCCTGAATGTAGTCGCAACACACACCGAAGCTCATTCCGCGAAGATGTCTGGCCAACGGCCGGTGTTCATGCAATTGATCGAGGAGATCAAGCGAGGTGTCATTTCTGGCATTCTCACATGGCTGCCGGACAGACTCAGTCGCAATGCCGGTGATCTCGGGAAGATGGTCGATCTCATGGATCAGGGTCTTCTTCGCGAGATTCGTACCATTAACCAAGTCTTCACGGGGAATCCTAACGACAAATTCCTCCTCATGATCCTCTGTAGCCAAGCGAAGCTGGAAAACGACAACCGTGGCATTAACGTGAAGCGTGGTCAGCATACGAGAGCCTCCTTGGGGCATAGACCATGCAAAACACCCGTTGGTTACATCTTAGATTATCCTGCTGGTACCCAGAAAAGCAGGGTGATTCTTGATCCTGTCCGCGCTCCGATCGTAAGAAAGATCTTTCGCATGACTGAACAAGGAATGAGCAGTAGGAAAATTCGTGCTTGGCTAAAGGAGATCGGCTTCACTACTCCACTTGGCAAGCAGATGCCGTTGAGCATGATCCAGCGCATGATCCACAATTCTTACTACACCGGTAGATTCGAATGGCCGGAAAAGAGTGGAAAGTGGTACAAGGGCGAATACGAACCGCTTGTATCCAAGGCGATGTTTGAGCGAATACAGCAAAGGATTTCCAGTTCAGCGCGGAAGAAGATTAATCACAAGAACTTTGCCTTCGTGCGGATGATGAAATGCGGCCTCTGTGGTAGTGGCATCACTGCACAAGAAAAGACCGTAGAACTGAAGGATGGTTCTGTGAAGCATCTTGTCTATTACCTTTGCTCGGGAGGCGGAGACTCAGTGTGCAAAGGAGTTACAATTCGTGAAGACGAACTGATCAAGCAACTTTCCGAAATCATGGACTCGGTTGATATCAATGATTTGGGATTGCGTCCTCATATGGAAGCTGAGATTGCAAGGTTCGAACGTTTTGCGATACATGCCATGGGGCATACTCCCGGTACTGAGCAGGAATTGCCGAAGGTAACTATCCAGATGTATGCCAAGTACATTCTTCGGAAAGGAACACGGGAAGATAAGAGGACTTTGCTGTCGAACATGAAGGGGCGGCTAATATTGAGAGTGTACCCGCGAGTAGTACTCGAAAATGGGCAATAGTAGTACTTCACGTTCATCAAGAAGAATTGTGATATTGATAACCAAAGCTGTAGGATTTGGAATGATGTCCACTGACCTTACATTTATCACAAATGAAAACGGCAAAAATCTTAGAGACCGTTTTAATGTTCTTATTAAAGACACGCGACTTTTCGATGTACTCGTGGGCTACTTTTACACAAGTGGTTTCCATGCAGTCTACAAATCTTTGGAGAAGACGGAGAAAATCCGCATCCTCATTGGTATCAGCACGAACCGTCAGACGTTCGATCTGATCGAACAATCAAAGCGCTTAGAGCAAACAACCATGCAGTTTTCCCATTCGGAAACCAAGGAAGAGTTTGAGAAGCTTACGGCGCATGAGATGGAGTGGGAGGCCAAAGACACCGCTACTGTGGAAGATGGCGTTCATACATTCATGAAGTGGCTGCGCTCCGGAAAGTTGGAGATACGTGCATATCCCTCACAAAACGTTCACGCCAAGCTCTACATCATGACCTTCCCTGAAGGACACATTGATGCAGGGAGGGTGATTACCGGGTCCAGCAACTTCACGCAATCGGGGCTGGTTCAGAATCTGGAGTTCAACGTAGAGCTCAAGATGCGCGGCGATTACGAATATTCGAAAGCGAAGTTCGAAGAGTTGTGGAAGAACAGCGTGGATGTGTCAGAGAAGTACATTGAGACTATCCAGAACAAAACGTGGCTGAATGACACCATCACGCCACGCGAAATGTATCTGAAGTTCCTCTACGAATACTTCAAGGACGAGATCAATCGACCCGTGGAGCTCTTCTATCAGTACGTTCCGACTGAGTTTAAGCAGCTGGAGTACCAAGAACAGGCGGTACTCAATGCCAAAAAAATCCTCGACGAATACGGTGGGGTCTTCCTCTCCGATGTGGTTGGCTTGGGCAAGACCTATATGGCTGCCATGCTTGCGCAGCAGCTCGATGGCAGGAGCCTCGTTCTGGCTTCGCCAGTCCTGCTTGATGCGGACAATCCGGGATCATGGACTAATGTCTTCGCAGACTTCCGAGTGAGCGCGACCTTTGAATCCATCGGTGTGCTCGAAAAACTTCTTGAGCGCGGCACCGACCAGTACAAGAACGTCTTCATAGATGAAGCACATCACTTCCGCACCGATACGAACATCACTTACGAAATGCTCGCACGCATTTGCAGGGGTAAACGAGTTATCCTCGTCTCAGCAACGCCATACAACAACTACCCGCGTGACATTCTCAACCAGATCAAACTCTTCCAGAAGGGAAAGAACAGCACGATTCCCAACATGCCGAACCTCGATGCGTTCTTCGCAACGCTCGAGCGCAAGCGCAAGAATCTCGACAGACAGAGGGACTACGAGGAGTTCATGCGCGTCACGAAAGAAAACGCCAAGGAAGTACGTGAAAAAGTCCTGAAATATCTGATGGTGAGGCGGACGCGTTCTGAAATCATCAAGTACTTTGGTGAGGATCTAGCCAGACAAAAACTCCGTTTCCCCGATGTTGCCGATCCCGAAGCTGTGTTTTATGAGTTCAGTCCCGAGGAAGACAAGGTTTTCTCGCGTACAGTCGAGATCATCGCCCGCGAATTCACGTACTCGCGGTACATGCCCCTGTCATCCAAGTACTACAAGGGCGATCTCCAAGGCGCCGAGGAACAGGCGCAGGTGAACATGGGTAAGTTCATGAAGATTCTCCTCATCAAGCGTCTGGAGAGCAGTTTCTTCGCATTCCGCAATACCGTGGAGCGGTTCATCCACTCCTACGAGCGGTTCCTCGAGGAATTTGAGAAGGGTTCGGTGTACGTGAGTCGCAAGCACTCGCTCAAGCTCTTTGATCTCCTGGAACGCGACGATGATGCAGCGGTAGCGCGTCTGATGGAACAGGACAAAGCCCAGAAGTACGACGCGAAGGACTTTAAGAAGGAATTCGAACGCGATCTCCGAAGCGATCTTTCTGCCCTTAGGGAAATCGAGAAACTCTGGAAAGGTATCGTGCGAGACCCCAAGCTGATTGCCTTTGCGGACATCCTCACTTCCCGGCCTCTTCTTAAGGACAATAAGCTCATCGTCTTCACGGAATCGAAGGAAACCGCCGAATACCTAGCCGAAAGCCTGAATGAACGCCTTGGAAACGTACTGTGCTATACAGGCAGCTCGGATGCTTCGGTACGAGAGCAAGTTATCAAGAATTTCGATGCGAAGGTGAAGAATCCCAAGGATGACTACCGGATTCTCATCGCCACCGAAGTCCTCGCGGAAGGTGTAAACCTCCACCGGAGCAATGTCGTCATCAACTACGACATTCCATGGAATCCGACCCGTGTCATGCAGCGTGTCGGGCGCATCAACCGTGTGGATACCAAGTTCCCGAAAATCTACACGTTCAACTTCTTCCCGACGAAGCAGAGCAACGACCAAATCAAGCTGCGGGAGTCTGCCGAATCGAAGATCCATGCCTTCATCGAAATGCTCGGAGCTGATGCCCGCCTTTTAACCGATGGAGAAGAGATCAAGTCGCACGACCTGTTTGTCCGGCTTTCATCCAAGCAGACGATCACGGGGGAAAACGAAGGAGAGGAAAGCGAGCTTAAGTACCTCTCCATCATTCGTGATCTTCGAGACAATCAGCCTGAGATCTTCGAACGAATCAAGCGCCTGCCGAAGAAAGCGCGCACCGCGAGAGCAAGGGCTGAACTTCGCGACTCTCTCCTCACCTACTTCCGTAAAGGCAAGCTCCAGAAGTTCTTCCTCGCAGGGGCAAAGAGTTCCGCGATGGAACTGGACTTCCTCGCTGCCGCTTCGTATCTGGAGGCTGAGAAGAGCGTAAAGCGTGACGAGTTGGGCAAACGGTTCTACGAACTCCTCGAGCAGAACAAGGAAGCATTTCGCTTCGCGACCAACGAGGAAGTGGAGATCATGGAGACGCAAGGAAAATCCGGCAGCGATAAAGGCGCACGCCTCCTCAAGATTCTTCGTGCCTCAGACATTCGTAGGTTCAAGGGATACACCGAGGACGACGAAGCCTATCTGGAGAAAGTCATTAAGGAAGTGCAGGATGGCGGCATGCCCAAGCAGACGCTTAAGGAAGTCATGAAGATCATCGAGAAGGAAATGGAGGGTGGTATTCACCCCCTGAAAATCCTCGGCGCACTGCGTACGTGTATCCCGGAGGAATTCTTCAAAGAAAGCCTCGTGAGTAGCGCAGCGAAGACAGCTGGTCCTCGCGAGGTCATTCTCTCCGAATACTTCACCGCTTGAGCCTATGGATAAGAACACAGCTACTAAGCTCATTCGGGACACCTTCCAAAACTCATTCGATAAGGAGCGGTACGTGAACTTCGTGAAGAATCTGCTCAACACAATTGACGAATCCAAGGCTTTCTCCCTCTACGGTCAGTACGTTCCTGAGAAATTCCGCGAGTTTGTGAAAGGATACGAGCGTATTGGTACATTTACTGATCCTGAAGGGCTGAAGTTGGATGTCCTCATCGTCCACCTCAAGAGTGAAACAACCTTGGCTCGGGCGCGAACCTCACAACGTAACTTCATCGCTAACTATCTGAAAAGCAGGGACGCAAAGGATGCTGGGCTGATCGCCTTCGTTTCCCCAAATCCAGAAGACTGGCGGTTTTCCTTCGTGAAGATGGACTACAAGCTTGTGGAGAAAAAGGGAAAGATCAAAGCCGAGGAGGACTTCACCCCTGCACGCCGCTATTCCTTCCTTGTCGGGTCTCATGAGAGCAGCCACACGGCACAGCGGCAGCTGCTGCCTATCCTCGCCGACGACAAACATAATCCGACCCTCAAACTCATTGAGAATGCCTTTAATATCGAAACCGTCACTAAAGAGTTCTTCGAGAAGTACCGTGATCTATTCCTGCACGTGAAAGAAGAGCTGGATGCGCTTGTTGAAACAGATAATGGCCTCAAAGCAGAGTTTGAAAAGAAAGGGGTGAATACTGCTGACTTCACTAAGAAACTGCTTGGACAGATCGTCTTTCTTTACTTCCTCCAGAAAAAAGGCTGGTTCGGAGTGGGGCGCGACGCAGCGTGGGGCAGCGGTCACAAGAACTTCCTGCGTCAGCTCTTTGAAGGCAACCTCATGCGCTACAAAAACTTCTTCAATGACGTGCTGGAGCCGCTATTTTACGAGGCGCTCGCGGTCGAACGGGAGGAGAACTACTACAGCAAGTTCAACTGCAAGATCCCGTTTCTCAACGGAGGACTTTTCGATCCCATCAGCAGCTATGACTGGGTGCATACCGACATCACCCTCGGGAACGACTTGTTCTCGAACACAGTGAAGACCAAGGAAGGAGACGTAGGCAATGGCATCCTCGATATATTCGACCGCTACAATTTCACGGTAAAGGAGGACGAACCTCTCGAAAAAGAAGTCGCAGTAGACCCCGAAATGCTTGGGAAGGTCTTCGAGAATCTACTCGAGGTTAATGACAGAAAGTCGAAGGGAACCTACTACACGCCACGCGAAATCGTGCATTACATGTGTGAGGAAAGCCTGATCAATTACCTTGCGAATGAATTACATGAAAAGGTATCGAAGGAGGACATCACGATATTCGTGCATATGGGGAATATGGTGATCGAACATGAAAGCCGTGTGGTACGCGAGGGCAAAGAAACAGATGCCTATTCATACATTCTTCCGGAAAGCATCCGCGACAATGCAGCGCTGATAGATAAGAAACTCGCCGAAATCCGAGTCTGCGACCCAGCCATTGGCTCAGGAGCCTTCCCGGTAGGAATGATGAGCGAGATCGTAAGTGCAAGACAGACGCTATCCAACTATCTTCCCAACAAGAAGAATCGCACTCCATACGATCTGAAGCGTCATGCTATTCAGGAATCGCTCTATGGCGTAGACATCGAACCCGGTGCAGTAGAAATCGCCAAGCTACGTCTTTGGCTTTCGCTCATCGTTGATGAAGATGACATTGAACGCATCAAGCCGCTACCAAACCTCGACTATCGAATCATGCAGGGCAACAGTTTGCTGGAGGAGTTCGAGGGCATTCGGCTCTTCGATGAGAAACTTCTTGAAAGTAGTTCGGAAGATAAAGAGAAAGAACTTGCGAATGCGAAGGCTAAAATCAATGTTTTGCAGCAGGAATACTTTGCACTCCATTCCGGTGACAAGCTCACAGACATGCGGAAAGAAGAGATACAGTCTGAGATCAAACATTTGCAAGATGTACAGAAGCAATTGCATACGAAGCCAAAGCAATCCGAGAATATGGGCATATTTGACGCGCCGAGTCGTGTAGGTGAAGTTTTGAAAGAACTGAAAGCCCTGCATAAGGATTTCTTCGAAGCGACTCAAAAGAAGAAGAAAGATGAGGCCAAAAAGAAGATCGAATCCCTAGAATGGGAACTCATTGAAATATCACTGACTGAAAAAAACAAAGGTGATCTACTCGCAAAGCTCAAGCAGACACGCGTCCGACCATTCTTTCTCTGGAAGCTGCAATTTGCCGAAGTCTTTAGAGAGAAGAAGGGATTCGATGTGGTCATTGCCAATCCACCATACGTCCGCATGGAGGAGATCAAAGAACTTAAGCCACAACTGGAGAATAATTACCAAGTTTACTCTGGCAGGGCAGACCTGTATTGCTACTTCTATGAGCTTGGCTTCCGGCTGCTACACAAGCATGGTGTCTTGAGTTTCATTACATCAAACAAGTATCTTCGTTCAAACTATGGAAGGCTTCTTCGGCAACTTATCAAGAAAGATACTGCCATCGCATCACTCATAGACTTTGGTGATCTCCCTGTGTTTGAAGCGACGGCGTATCCATGCATCTTGATCACGAAAAAAACTGATGGAGGCAAAAGTGAATTTCTTGGATGTAAAATCGAAACAGAAGAAGAACTTGCTGCATTTCAAAAAGTCCTTACGGCAAAAGCAATTATGATTGGCTCTTCGGGAAATCGAGTGGGTAGCAATTTGAACTTCTCCGCAACCTGAAGAGCAGAACACCGAGAAAAAACCTGTTACGGTCTGTGACATGCTTCACTCTCTGAAAACACACGGACTTTA
>JAQTSK010000049.1 GCA_028711345.1 Candidatus Peribacteraceae bacterium | reverse complement strand
CGAGAGCGGACCACGAATCAAATACGATCGGATTCTCGGCGATCAGATCCGCGCAGAATCCGTGGAAGTTACGAACCGTGACGCCGTAGGCATCCGCTCCTATCAGATGTCGCAGCCGCTCGCGCATCGCCGTGGCGCCACTCACGGAAAATGTCAGGCAGAGAATGTTCCCCGGTCGCGCATGCGTCTTCTTGAGAATATTCGCCACGCGCATCGCCAACACCTGCGTCTTGCCTGTGCCGGGACCAGCAACAACCATCACCGGTCCTTCGACCGTGTCGACTGCAAGGCGCTGGTCGGGGTTGAGGCGCTTGAGTTCGTCTGAGAAGGAGGGCATGGACGGAATGTAGAATGTAAAATGGAGAATGTAAAATGGAGAATGTCGGGAACCAGCCATCAGAAATCGCTTTCGCCACTTCAAAAAATGCAGACCATGTAGAACACACTCTCTCGAGTCCCAAATTACATGCGATCTTCAATTTCTTTGACAAGACCAACAAGGCGTTGGTGAATTTCACTTGAATGGCCAGCTATCACTTCTGTTCTCCCTGCTTCCATCGCTGCGGCAACTAATAGCTGTCGTAATGAATAACTTTCTCTTGCCAGAACTAAGTCAAGGCTTCTCTCTTGTCGAGCAATAAGACATACCTGTCCTGTCGGAGAATTAAAGTCATATGCCATAGTGATTGTTGGAAAAATGGAAGTGAGATTAGCATCGACTCGAGATAATTTCCAGCCTTTACATTGGCGAAGGCTGGGTGAATGTGAATCCCCAATTCCCCCCCCCCTTTTTTTTTGTCCCGCTAAGTTTTGGCGCAATGGGATCACCCCACCGTCGCCGCCACAACCGTGAGGAACGCCATGGCGACCGCGACCAGCACAATGAGTCCGCAGAACCAGAGGAGGAAGCCGATCTTGACCGAGAACAGCATCACGGAACCGGCGATCAGGATGACGAACCATCCGATGGACAGGAGGAGCAGGAAACCCCCCAAGAAACGGAGGAAGAGCGGGAACCACAGCCCCTTCGTCCGATGCATGCTGACGGCTGCGCTCCTGAAGATGCCCGCCTCCCCCGAGAGCAGGAGGATCGGAGCGAGCGACAGACGCGGGAGGAAGTAGAGCCCCAGCGGAAGGCCGAGGAACGGCACCCAGAGGAAGGAGCGCAGAACTATCAGGAGCACCAAACCGACTGCGGGAAGCACCGTGAAAGGAAGACGGAGAACGACGTCGGAGATGGACGCCGGACCGCTTACGGACAGAAGGCAGAAGAACAGCATGGAGAGAAAAAGGACGACAATGTAGAACACGAAAATGCCGAACGCCGTGGTACCCATTCTGGCCAGATACGATGGCAAAATCAGGTCTTTGGTGACCGCCGGTTGCACCCCGGCTCTCAGTTGATCCTGCAGCGATGAAGCTTGCAGAAGAAGAGAATTGAGACCGTCGGAAGAAGCGATGATGGCACCGGAATCACTCTGCACGGACGCCGAATCGGCGATCTCCCTGAACTGGGCTTCGACGGTCGCCTGCACCTCCTCCGCGGTGAGACCCGTCTGCTGCCCCAGCGTCTCCAGCACCCGATCCACCGAACGATCGAGGTACGCCGATCCGACGGCAAGCAGCATCCCGAAGAACAGGACGCCGACGCAGAACGACGGCCACTTCTGCCTGATCAGCCCGAATGCCCCGAGGATGAGGATGCCGAGCGGAGGGAGGGACGGGCGGGGCATGTCTCTGAGGTTATAGGTTATAGGTTCTAGGTAATAGGTTCTAGGCTATCAGGTGATAGTAAATCTGAGATTCAGTGAATAAAACCTAACATCTCAAACCTTTAACCTAACACCTTATCAAAACACCTAAGTCCTTGCTCTCACCCTTTCGGCAACACGTTGGTGTACGCACAGCGATCGCACTTCAGGAGACTCTTGCCGGCCTGATGGATCTCGACGAGTGATCCTTTGCGGCACTCGGGGCAGAGCTTGCCGGAGAGGAAGCTGGGGGAGACGAACGCGGCTGCATTTCCCTTGGATCCTCCGGTCTCCCTGATGCAAGCGGAGCGGGGATGATCGCGCAGCTTCTGGAGCACCTTGGCTTCTATCTGGCGGATGCGCTCGCGGGTGACATTGAACTCCTTGCCGACCTCCTCCAGCGTGTGCCCGATGCCGTCCTTCAGCCCGAAGCGCATTTCGATGATCTTGCGCTCGCGGGGAGTCAGATATTCGAGCATCGCATGAACATTTTCCTTGCGGAGCTGTCTGTTAGTCGCATCGAACGGGTTCACCGCCTCCTCGTCTTCGATGAAGTCGCCGAGCTTGGAATCCTCTTCGGAACCTACCGGAGCTTCCAGCGAAATGATGTCCTGACTGATCTTCTGGATATGACGGACCTTCTTGATGTCCATCTCCATTTCTACGGCCAGCTCCTCCACAGTCGGTTCGCGCCCGAGCTCCTGCACGAGACGGCGTTGCGTGTGCGTCAGCTTGTTGATGGTCTCCACCATGTGCACCGGAATGCGAATGGTGCGTGCCTGATCGGCGATGGCGCGGGTGATGGCCTGACGGATCCACCAGGTAGCGTAGGTCGAGAACTTGAACCCGCGCTCGGGATCGAACTTCTCCACGGCGCGGAACAAACCGATGTTGCCTTCCTGAATGAGGTCGAGGAAGGAGAGTCCGCGGCCGATGTACTTCTTGGCAATCGAGACTACAAGACGCAGGTTGGCCTCTGCCAGCTGCTGCTTGGCTCCCGCGTCACCCTTGCGGATGCGGCGTGCCAGCTCCACCTCTTTCCGTCCGTCGATCAAGGGCACGCGTCCGATCTCGGAGAGATACATGCGGACGGAGTCATTCGAGATTTCCAGCAAATCGACTTCGCGCTCCTTGCGCTTCTTCTTCTCGTCAGATGCGGCTTTCTTGTCATCTTTGATCCGGATGCCGGCCGTCGCAACCACTTCCAACGATGCGTCATCCGTGTCGGCCGCCGTCGTGGCGCCGGAGCCCGCCTCGCTGTCCATGGCCGCGGCAGATTGGACTCCGCCCTGCGACTTTCGCTGCCAAATGAGCGTGTCCTTGACATCGATCACATCAATACCGAGATCGACGAAGAGCGTATAGACGCGATCCAACAAATCGATGTTATCCTCCGCATTCGGCACGGCCTGCAATATTTCCTGATGCGTCACGTACCGCTGTTCACGACCCTTTTTGACAAGGTGGCGGATCGCCTCGGGGAACGCCTTTAATTCGTCATCAGTCGGCTGATGAATGAAACTACGTGGATGCGAAGCCATAGAGTGGGGGGAGAGTAGACGGTTTGGAATCGCTTTGCAAGCAGGGAAACGCGACAAAAGAGCTTCGACCTGCCGATGAGGACCTACTCTGTAGACGTACCGATGGCATAAACCTGACAGTGTACGGAAGATTGTCGCATACTGGCAGCCGAAAAATCTGCTATCTGATCAGACTGTCGGTGATTCCGCCGCACTCAGCGGGTAACGGTCATCGGAGCGGCTTGTTCCGAGAGGGGCGCAGAGACGGTCATATGATCATCTCTGAACATGATCATATAGCCCGAAACATTGCTCGCAGGCGTCAGCGTCGGATCACGGGGAATCGTAATCAGATAATCGCCGATCAGCACATCAAGCGACACGCCGTCACATTCTTTGCCGGCTGCACAAATATGTACCGGCGTCGTCGGCAACGGCGTCGGGAGATCACCGTAGTTATCGACTGCATACTGATAGTTCGCATTCAGAATCGTATTGATGTCGGATCGCCGCTGGGCATCCCTTGCATTCGAAAGCTGATTAACACCTGCGCTCCTACCCCAACCATCGATGGCATCCTGCAGAGAGATGAATTTGTCCGGAGCGACGACTGTCACTGCATTGATTTTCTTCATCTGAAACTTCACCGTCGCTTTCGCGTCCACCGGTTCAGATGATCTGCCGGTGGCGGAACCTTCAAACAACGACGGTGCCGGCGGCGTCTTCGCTCTGGCATTCATCGCCAAGGTCATACGCTGGAAGACATTGTCGGATGTGAACATCGCCATCCCGTTCATGCTGAAGAACGCCTGCGAGCCGGGGACATTCTTCGAGAGAATCTGACGAACGATGGCGGGGCGGATGCGAATCACGTACTGCGTTCCGCGTACGCTTGACCGCTTCGTGACGAGGAAGATTTTGCTGATCTCCGAGATGCTCCTGTCGATATCCTCGGTTTGCGTCAGTGCCTGCTCGACATAGTCATCGATGGGCAACTGATACCACTGTCCGACGTACCGGACGCTGAACTCTTCCAAATCCTTTGACACACCCGTCATATCGAACTTGCTGATCCGCACATACAGATTCGCATCAACGATACGCGCCTCTGCTGAAGCGTGAATGGCATTCTTCCCCTGCGATCCTTCGACCGAGATCTGAAATGTTCCCTTGACCCCCTGCACATCCTGCAGATCCTCCCCGCTCTGACCCGAACCGGCAACGTGAACCTTGAGATGCGTGGGCTGCTTGGAAGAATCATCTGCGACGATATCAAAGGAGAACTCCGTCGGAACCTTCTTGGACTCCATCATCGCCATGTACAGAGAGCGGATTGCCTGCTCGTTCGCATTGGCTGCGACAGACGAAGGAATGCCGGCGCTCAACGTGAGAATGACAACGAGTGACAGTGCGATATGTCGCATGGGGAGGAAGGGGAAGAGGGAAGAGAATGACTTCGGAGGAATAAGGCGTGCTTGCCTCACGTACGACATACAACGAAAAATAGTCGGATACTATTACACAATTTTGCTTCTTGGAACAGGGACGCTCACGAATGAACTCACGAATTGGCTGAGATCTCGTCAGCGAATCCTCGGAGATGATCCGCAATGATCGACTCCGTTGTCGTAGAGACGCCCGATCGGGCGTCTCTACGACAACAACGATTGTTTCGGGAAGACCGGTGCCCATTCTTTTTGCATGAACGATGATGACTTTCTGCAACAGCCGATTCCTGAGTGTATTCACGCTCACGTACTGAGATTCAGGCGCAATGCAGGCAGCGCCCCTTCGGCCGCTTTCCTCCCGGCTTCAATGAATGCCTCTCCCTTGCCAAAACGCCACTCCGCCGCCGGCATTGTTGGCGTGATGACGACATTGCAGGCGCGGAGATCGGCATCCAGCTCGGCGTACTGGTACCTAAGGAGTTCCCGGAAACCTGATGGTAGGAAGTTCTGGAGCTTCGCATGACGCGGATTCGTATCCGTTCCGATGAGAATGTCCGGATGACACGCATCGTGCAGGCGACGAGCCGGCACGGCTCCCATGTACAGGAGATCGATGAATGTGTCTCCGGACACATGCGCGGGTGCGAAGATCACCGGCACCGCACTCGAAGCCATCATGGCATCCAAAAGGCGTGTCTCCGGAGGGAACACGTAGTACTCGATGGAGGCGAGAAACCGCTCTGCGAAATCCTTCCGGAAGATCCGGCTCCAGACAATCGGCTTCCTCACGCGTGCCGCCGGACAGAGGAAGGGAATCCTGCAATCGCCGATCAGAGCATCACCGATGACCGGTCGCAGAAGTTCATCGACGCGGTGCCGGAACAATCCTCCGTGGAATCCGCCGCGAAACGGCGGCCACACAGGACGTGCGATGGCGAAAGTCGAGAGTGACCGGATGGTCTCGTGAATCGTGGTCAGCGGGACGCCGAGGGCATACGCTCCTGCGATAATGGACCCCATGCTGCTGCCAGCGATGCAATCAATGGGGAACTTCTCTCGCTCAAAAACATCCAGAACGCCGACATTCGCGAGTCCCCACGCAGCGCCGCCGGAGAGGACGAGACCGGTTTTGGGCATGGGGGAATGGTAGCGGAGACTGAAGATGTCTGTAGGAAAAGAACCAGAAGGAAGCAGAATTCTTTAACTTACGAAGCTGCTTCACGTCCATCAATCTACAAATCTCATAAGCAACTGAATAATCCATACGGTCCAAGCAGCAAGCAGAATCAAGAATCCGATCGCGATGCGTCGCAACCAATGCCCCCGGAGAATCATCAAAACAGCCGACCAGTACAAAGGGAGATCCAACAGGACTACATTGCAAAGCTCTTCATTCAGAGTGGCAATATCTCCGAAAGAAAGCTGTTGGTGAAACACGACCTTCAAGGGAATGTAGAAAACGACAAATGATGGCGCAAAAGGGAAAGATTTCAGATTTGTATACGGATCAGAGCTCACTACCACGTGAACGAAGACAGTAATGCACACAGCAGCGAGACCAACCCAAAAAGCGATCTTCAATTTCCATTTATCAAGCGTACACAGAACCAAAATCGTTAGAATTTCCCAAGCGAAAAGGGCAGTCAAGGCACTCCACATCTGGATCTGGAAAACAGCCGATTCCCGCAGGAAGAGTGAACCACCAGTGGCAGCAAGACCGACACTGACAACGACCAGCATTCGCCAGAATGGACGACCTTTCATGCGCACACAAGACTAGCATTTTTCCAAACTCTTACAAGTAAGGGTGGTGAGTAGCAGGTAGATAGTAAGCGTGCAGAAGTCAATCCAAGATAAAACATTCAGCAAGTCACCGAAAAGCCCTCATCCTCCCCGCTCCTTCTCCGCGTCTCTCCGGCAAAGCTATGACAAAAGCGATGGCATGATTTCTTCCGGTGAAGCGCGAAGAAGGAGAGCTTGCTCGTGCTTCAGCGGAGATTCCTGCGCTTACTTGGAAAATGCTGAAGTACCCAATTCAACAAAGAAGCTCCGCAGCAAGTCACCTCCTCTTCACGTCCCCCTGATCGATCTCTCTGTGGTGCCAACCGTCACTCAAGAATAACCGGGAAAGTGGAGAGGAGGATGGGAGGTGAGGGCTTCTGAAGGGTGAGGGCTTCAGGCGGCTCATCCCTTTATGGTTTCCAGTCCGATTCGCTCAAGCACCGCAGTCAATCCAAAGAGAACCTCCTCATTGCGGAAACGGATGACTCGGTAACCGTGCCGGTTGATCACCTCCGTCCGAAGCCGATCGTAGTCCTCCTGAGACTCGTGGATACCGCCATCCACCTCCACGATCAACAAATGCTCGGCGCACAGAAAATCCGCAACAAAGTGACCGATGTTTGCCTGTCGCCTCCACTTGAGTCCGAGAAGTTTCCTGTTGCGAAGGGCTTCCCACAGAACGCGCTCTGCAGGCGTCATCAGCCGTCGCAACGTCCGTTTGAAACGGAGCTTTTGGAGACGGTAAAGCGCTTCATTTTCGGACATAGGAAAAAGTATAGCAGACCACCGGCCAACATTTTCCTCCCCTATCCCCCCTGCGCCATGTGCTGCAGCTTCAAGACTTGATGATACTGCGTCAGGAGCTTCGCCTCCTCATCGGGTCTGCCGCGCGTACGGGCATCGCGCAGCGCCGTCACAATCAACTTCTGTTTCTCCCCCATCCGGTCGCGGTTCGAGGCATTGGCCATTTTTTTGAATTCCCGCAGCGCCATTGTCTCAGACCACGCCGGGAAGGATTCCTCACAGTAGAGCGCGAGAATCTTGAGGCGCTCTTTGAGCGTCGCGTCAACAGCAATGCCTGAAAGAATTTCCTCCACCGTCTGCGTTGCCGGAACGGACTGAAGCGCCAGTTTCACGGACTCCATTGCCGGATTCTCGCCGGCGATCAGCTCGGGGAGAAGCGGGCGGACGGGAGGGTACAGAAGTGCCAGACCCAGACACAGCTCGAAACGCGAGTATGCGGTCGTCGTCGCGATGCTCGCGGTCTTACGTACAGGCGAAAATTCACGCTGTTGCCACGCGCGGAAATCCGCGGCGAACTCACTGGTGACGATGCCGAACGCCGAAGACGCTTTCTCCAGATAGGCGCGCAACTCCACCGATCCCGTCACCGCGGCAAAGAGCGGAAACAGCGAAACGGCAACCGTGCGCTTGCCGGTCGGCTCACGGATATCGGGCATCACCCGCAGCCGATCGATGACCGCATCGATGTACGGCAAAGCGGTCTGCGTGATGAGGTAATGGAACTGAGTTGCGTCCTTCTGCACCAATTCATCCGGATCTTTGGCAGGCAAGGTGACGGAGAAAATGCGAAGATTGGCGCGGCAGAGGAGTTCGAACGCGCGGCCTGCGGCAAGCTGACCCGCACTGTCCTGATCCAAACAGAGCACCACCTCATCGGCGTAGCGCTTGATGATGGTCACATGCTCCTCCGTCAGCGCCGTCCCGCTCACGGCGACGACGTTTGGTATCCCCGCTTTGTGCGCGGCGACGGCATCGAAGTAGCCTTCGACCAAGACCACCCGATGCTGCTTTCGGATGGCGTCACGCGCATGGAAGAGACCGAAGAGCACGGCTGACTTGTTGTAGAGAATCCCCTCCGGTGAGTTCACGTACTTCGCATCGCTGTCTCCCATCGTCCGTCCGCCGAAGCCGACCAAATTTCCCTGCGCATCCGAAATAGGGAACATGATGCGGTGACGGAACCGGTCGTAGATCCGCTCCTCACCCAGATCTTTCTGCACGCCCAGTCCCGCGCCGACGATTTCTTTGCGGCTGAATCCCGCCTTCAGGAGATGATCGTACGTTTCGGAAAAAGAATCCGGCGCGTAGCCGATGCCGAACTGCGCAATCAGCTCCTCGGTCACTCCGCGCTTGGCAATGTACTCGCTCGCCACCGGTACGGACTTCAGTCTGGTCTGATAGAACTTCATGGCCGACTCCAGACACTCGCGCAGCCGCGTCTTTTCATCTTTGGAAATCTGAGGAGCCGAACTGATCCGCTCCTTCGGCAATTCAACTCCGGCCTTCTCCGCCAGAATTTTGATGGCGGTCGGAAAGTCCACATTCTCGATCTTCTGGACGAAACTGAAGATGTCCCCGCCACTCTGACAAGCGAAGCAGTACGCGATGCCCTTGTCGGGGGACACCAGCATGCTGGGGTGCGAGTCATTATGGAACGGGCAGAGGGCGACATAGCTCCTGCCTTTCTTCTTCAGCTGACAGTACTGCGCGACCAGTTGTTCTATCGGAAGCCGTGCGCGGATCTCGTCCTTTGCGTCCATGGGGGGAGGAGTATAGCAGGGTTGCTGGTTTTTGGTTTGTTGGTTTTTAGTTTCACTCTGCATAGATTTCTTGTTCTGTCGGAAGGCGGATAAACCAGAAACCAGAAACTATAAACCATAAACCCTCCAACCTGCTGTTAAGCGAACATCCTCACCACCTCCCGCGGCAAGCGATTCAAGATGGTTCCTTGCTTCAGCATCCCGCGACCGAAGAGGATGGGGCGGCCGAATGCGGGAGAATCAATCGCCAGAAGAACATCTCCGTCGCGGACATTCGTCTGATCGAACCGGACATTCACGCCCTTGAGTGACTGACGCATCTCCTCCTCACTCAGGACAATCACTTGCTTCGTCGCCTCTCTTCCTCGCAACGTCGTCATCTCGTGAGACAGCCGCGGCAAGCCGTGGTTCGTCAATTTCGCGAAGGGCAATCCGGCGAGGTAGGGGTTCACAGGTAACCGGAATTCAATCGCGGCTTGGGGCACGATCATCATCTGTTCTTTGCTCTCGACGAGTACTTCGTCATCGCGCATGAACGGCGTGCCGAACCAATCAGCCAGACGATCCTTCGCCTCCTTCATGCGCGCATTGGCAACGAGCGACCAGCGGTGGATCTCCTGATCCTTCCATTTGCGTTGACGCGTCGGCGCCTTCTTTTGAAGCACGGCGCAGAAGAAGCCTTCGGTGTCGTAGGTTTGGGGCCACAAACGAAGGAGCGGTAAGCGGTAAGCGGTAAGCGGTAAGTTTTCACGTCTGAGCCAATCCTGAACGTTATGAGAATCCTGAATAGCTTGATCAAAGAAACCGCTTGTCGCTTCTCGCTTGTCGCTTCTCGCTTCGTAGGGATCGACAACTTCCAACTGATCACCAAATTTATTCAGTATTGAGAGCACCACGTCCTCATTTTCCTCAGGTGTGAGAGTACAGGTAGAATACACGATCCTCCCTCCGACTTTGCACGCATGAACGGCGGATTCCAGTAATTCCCGCTGCAGCTTGGCCATCTTGCCGATGTTGTCGAGGGAGCAGTACGTGAGTGCGTCGGAATCCTTGCGAACCGTTCCCTGCGCGGTACACGGTGCATCACACAGAACGCGATCGAACATCTCCGTCATATTCCCTGTGAACCACTGCCCGACTTTCTTGGTCACGATCACATCGACCACGCCGCAACGTTGAAGATTCGAAAGCATTCCCCAGATACGCTTCTCCTGAACATCGTTGGCAATCAAAAGTCCCCTACTTTGATTTGTCATGGTGAGCGGAGTCGAACCATGACCACCGTCCGGGTAAGAACATTTGTCGCCCCTCGACTCCGCTCGGGCTGACAAATGTTCTTTATTGATACGTTGTGTAGCTGCAAGCGCATCCGCAATCTGCGTCGTCTTGCTCCCCGGTGCGGCACTCATGTCCAGCACCCTGTCTCCCGGTTGAGGATCCAGGAGTGTGACCGGCAGCATGCTCGCCGCCTCCTGCATGTAGAAATAGCCAAGAAGATGGAGCAGGTCTTTCCCAAGCGCCTCCCCGCGATCCACACGATCAATGAAGAATGCTTCCTTGCACCACGGCACCGGTTCCAGCATCCAGTTCTTGGCCTTCCCCCATTTCAGCAATTCATCCGTGGAACACTTGAGCGTATTCACGCGGAGACTCTTCCGCAGTGGCTTCAGGCTCCACTCATTCAGAGCTTTCAGGTCCGTAAAATCAGCGTAGCGGTCGAAGGCTTTGAATGTGGTCGGTTCGTTCATCTTGGCGATTGTAGCGCAGAAAGCAGCAGTGGAATTCTGTTAATTGCAGCTGGCGGTGTAATACCGATCAACAAAAGACGTCTCTGCATTGAAAACAAGCTCAATTCTCTGCGAATGTATCAGGCGTAGCGCCGCACATATCACCTGTACCGGGATCCCTTGTACGTCTCCCATGACAGCAAGCATTTGCTGAATTTTATCCGCAGTATCGGCGGCAACCGCGAAAAGCGGGCTCCCGTTACGCGAAATCTTCACATAAAGATTCATGCCGGTCATTGAGGCTACCTCAGTCGATCCACGATGTACCTGAACTTCAAATCCATCTCCGTCAGTCACTGATAAATAATCAGAAAAAGGCATGGTACGGCAATCACTTTACACCACCAAACTCACCAGCCTCCCCGACACGTAAATCTCCTTCTTGATCACACCGGTCAGATACTTCTGCACATTCGGCAATTCCTTGGCGGCTTTCAGAATGGATTCCCTGGATGCATCGGAAGCGACGATCAGGTCCCCGCGGACTTTGCCGTTGATCTGCACGACGATGGTCATGGTGTCCTCTTTGATCAGAGCGGGATCGAACAGAGGCCATGATTGCTCAATAGCAAATTTCTTACCGCCGAGGACGAACCACAATTCCTCAGCAAGATGCGGCGCCATCGGGGCGAGCAGCAACGCGATCGTACGACCTGCTTCCTGCGACACCGCTTCCTCTTTCTCGATCAGATTCAACAGTTCCATCAGTGCGGCGATGGCGGTGTTGAAATGCAACATCTGAATGTCCTCCGTCACTTTCTTGATCGTCTTGTGAAGTGCCGCCAGTATCTTTGGAGCATCTTCAAATTTCTTCTTGGACTTCTCCGTCAGTACTCCATGAATCCTCTGGACGAAGCGGACGACGCCTTTGATACCGGTGTCGCTCCAGTCGCCGCCGTCCGTGAACGGACCCATGAACATCAGATACATCCGGAAGACGTCGGCACCGTACTGATCGACGAAGGAATCGGGGCTCACGACATTCCCTTTCGACTTGCTCATCTTGGCGCCCTTGTTGGTGATCAATCCTTGATGTACTAATTTTTTGAACGGCTCACTGTGTGACACGAAGCCGAAATCTTTCAGTGCCATCATAACGAATCTGGCGTAGATCAAATGCATGCAGGCATGCTCCGGACCGCCGATGTACATGCTGACCGGCATCCACTTTTTCTCCAGATCCGGATCCACCAATGATCCTTCCTTCAAATCTCTCTGCGTGTACTTCCCCTTCTTGTTCTGCGCACCCAAGTACATGAGCGAGTAGTAGCTGGAGCAAACGAACGTATCCATTGTGTCAAATTCAGGTCGCCAGCCCTTGCCGAAAATCTTCTCCGTGCGGGCAATGAACTCCTTACTCAGTCGCAGCGGCGATTCCCCTTTCGGCTTGAATTCAACGTCTGTGGGCAGGACCCACGGGAGATGCTTCTCCGGCACCGGATGCGCCGTACCCTCAGGATCGTAGACAATAGGAATGGGTACGCCCCAGTACCGCTGGCGGGACAGGAGCCAGTCGCGGAGACGGTAGTTGATCTGACGGTCGCCGTAGCGCTTCTTCGCGATGAACTCGATGATGTCTTCGCGTGCCTCACCCCATTTTCTGCCCTTGAACTCCTCGGGATACTGCAGAACGCCCTCCGGATCTTTGGTATAGCAATACTCAAGATTCTTCACCTTCTTCGCTTCGACGGGATCCGCGGGGAACATGACGGGGCGCAGCGGAATGCCGTACTTCTTGGCAAAGACGAAATCCCGCTCATCGTGTGCGGAGCAACTCACAATACCGGTTCCGTACTCCATGACGACGAACGACGCCACCCAGATGGGCAGATCGCCCATGCCGAACGGATTATCAACGACCTGACCGGTCGCAATGCCTTCGACATGCTCATCGAACTTGTACTTCTCCGTCGCCTTGAGCTTCCGAATCCGATCCACGAATGCCAGAACATCCTTCTCCTGCTTCGTTCCTTTCACCAGAGTTTTGACGAGCGGATGCTCCGGCGCGATCACGACGAAGGAGATCGGA
>JAQTSK010000048.1 GCA_028711345.1 Candidatus Peribacteraceae bacterium | reverse complement strand
ACTTCGGGTGCGCGATCACGGCACGCTTCGCCCGTCGGGTGAAAACGGGGATGGTGGTTCCCAGCATGAGATCCTCAAGAATACCGAGGTATCCGGCTGCCGTACGCCGTTCTACCGAGGCATCCCGCGCAACGTTCGTCATGTTCAGCACCGAACCGTGTGAGAAACTCATCGTTTCGAGAAACCGGGAAAAATCGCCAAGGTTCCGCGTGAGTCCTTCCGCCTGCACTTCCTCACGCAGGTACAGTCCAACATACGACCGGAGTGTGAGTTCAGGATCCGGCGCGAAGAGAACGACAGGCAGCATGCCGATGCGCAGCGCGGAGGGGAGATCAAATACTCCACCGAGTTCGCTCGCCATGAACGGATGGAAACTCATTGTCAGTGCCCTGCCGGCCAGGAGATCTGTACCCGCTCGACGAAGCTTCCGTGCACTCGAGCCTGACATGACGAAGAAGAGACCCCGCTTCTGCTCGATGAGACGATGAACAACAGGAAGGAGCTCTGGTACTTTCTGTACTTCATCCAGAATAATCGTTCGGTTGGTCGCGCCGTCAATACGCTCTTCCAAAGATTCCGGCCGCGCACGCAGCACTCTCTCCGTTTCCGGATCGAGGAGATCGAGCGTGAGCGCGCTACGGTTTACTTCACGCATCCATGTGGATTTCCCCGTGCCGCGCGGTCCGAAGAGGAAATAGCTCTGCTTCGGCTGGTCAAAGAAACGACGTACTAATTCCATAATAAGGCACAAAACGGAAAGACTGGTGACAGTTTAGCACATTTTAAGTTGAAATGACTGGATTTTACAAAACAAATGTTATCCTTAAATTATTATCAATAATCAATAATCAACTATACAATTCCGTCCCGATGAACGCACCCGTCACCCTCGGCCTGATTCAAATGTCCATGACGGACAGCAAAGAAGTGAACCTCAAGAAGGCAACGATGATGATTGAAGAGGCTGCATCGAAGGGCGCGAAGATCGTCGTGCTGCCGGAACTCTTCGCAACGCTGTACTTCTGTCAGACTCCCAAGGATTCGTCTTTCTTCAATCTTGCGGAATCCATTCCGGGGCCGACGAGCAAGGCGCTCAGCGAACTGGCGAAGAAGCTGAGCATTGTCCTCATCGGAGGATCAATCTACGAAATCGCGGACGGAAAACGATACAACACCGCCTGCATCTTCGGACCCGACGGGAAAACAATCGGCACGTACCGGAAGTCGCACATTCCGCACGATCCGGGATTCTACGAGCAAGATTACTTCGGAAGCGGCAATCAGACGATCAAAGTGCACAAAACTCCGTTCGGCAACATCGCCGTCGGGATCTGTTATGACCAATGGTTCCCGGAATTCGCCCGTATCGCTGCGCTCAAAGGCGCGGAGCTGATCGTCTATCCCACTGCAATCGGCAATGCCGACGTTCCGCCGGTCGATCCCAAAATTCCCGAAGACTGGGAGACGATGTGGCGTTCGACTCAAGTCGGTCATGCGTCGGCGAACTGCATCTACGTCGCGGCGGTCAATCGTGTCGGGAATGAGGGATCCACGCACTTCTTCGGCGGCTCGTTCATCGCCGATCCGAATGCGCGGCTCCTGAAGAAAGCCGACGACTGCGAACAGATCGTCCTCGCCGAAATCGACCTCAGCTACCCGAAAAAGATGCAGGATGCGTGGAGGTTCCTGAAAGAAAGGAGACCGGATCTTTACGCAGATATCACAAAAAAGGCGTGAATTGACAATGGATAATGGACAATTGAGAATGACCGCCAATATCCTGATCCATCGTCATTATCCATTTTCAATTATCAATTATCCATTCCTCCGACGTGCCAACTGCCTCCAACCAACGGAATACTCCTTCAGCCCTCGGTTACCGCATGCCTGCCGAGTGGGAACCGCAAGCCGCCGTCTGGATGTCGTGGCCGTACAATCCCGGAACATGGGAGGATCATCTTGCCGGCGCCGAAAAGGCGTTCGTCGAAATCATCGAAATCCTGACGAAGCATGAACGCGTGAATCTCCTCGTTCCGGATGCCACAGTGAGAGCGCGCGCGGAGAAGAAACTGGCAAAAGCAAAAATCAGACAGGGGAATCTGACAATTCACGTGATTCAATCCGGCGACGTGTGGATCCGCGATTACGGCCCGATCTTCGTCAAAAACGCATCGGAGATCGCGTATACGAAATGGCTCTACAACGCCTACGGCAACAAGTACGATGACCTGCTGATCGGCAACGAGGTGCCGGACAAGATGCCGCTCAAAGAATTTCAGCGATTCGATGCCGGCATCGTTCTGGAAGGCGGCTCCATCGACGTGAACGGCACGGGGACACTGATCACCACGGAAAGCTGCCTCTTGAGTCCCGACCGCAACCCGCATCTTACGAAGGAAGAAATAGAACAGGCGATCAAAGATTTCCTCGGCATCACCAACATTCTCTGGCTCTCGGCAGGCATCGAAGGAGATGACACCACGGGCCACGTCGACGATCTGACGCGGTTCGTGAACCGATCCACCGTCGTAACCGTCGTGGAAGAGGACAACAGCGACGCCAACTACAAACCGCTGATGGAGAACGCGAAGCGCCTCCGCTCCATGAAAGACGAGCGTGGCGAACGGCTGAACGTCCTGACACTCCCGATGCCGAAGCCCTTCTACGTCGGGGACAGGCGCATGGCGGCCAGCTACGCGAATTTCCTGATCGCCAACGGCGTCGTCCTCGTGCCTATCTACAACCAACCATCAGACAAGGAAGCGCTGAACACACTGAAGAAATGCTTCCCGGATCGCGAGGTCATCGGCATCGACTGCCGCGAGCTGATCTTCGGCTACGGCTCCATCCACTGCGCGACGATGCAGGAACCGGCGTGAGGAAATGGGGATTGGGGATTGGAATACCGAGCATCAACTTGCTCTCTATACTCGCGTGTACAGAATGAACGAGAACGAGTACTGATGCCGCTCATCCGCCGGATGCTCCTCCCTCGAAACTTCTCTCCACCTCTCCTCGTCAATTTCCGGAAAAAAAGTATCGCCTGTAAATTCTCCATCCACCCTTGTTAAGTAAATCCTGTCTGCACGTTCCATCGCCTGCCTGTAGATCTCCCCTCCCCCGATGATGAACGCCTCGCCGGAGGGATCGTCCTTCACCAATTCAATCGCACGGTCGAGTGAATCGACAATGTCACAACCGTCTATCTTCAAATCTTTTCTGTGAGAAATGACGATATTCCGCCGCCCCGGCAGCACCTTCCCGATGGACTCGTGCGTCTTCCTGCCCATGATGACCGGATGCCCTTTCGTCAGCTCACGGAAGTGCTTCATGTCGTCCGGCAGGCTCCAGAGGAGCTTATTCCCCGCACCGATACAGTTGTTCTCATCAGCCGCAACAATCATCGAAATAATCATGGCTGAAGTTTACCACGCCCGAATTCAAGCGACGCTACGACCTCATCCTCGCCAATTGTCTGAACCATGATTCATAGGATTACAGGATGAACATGATTCTTGCTGCGGGCACAATTCAATCATCATGGTAATCCTTTAATCATGCGAATCAGAGTTCAGACAATGGGCTACACAGCAATCGGCGCCTTGATCCCCGGATGCGGATCGTATCCCTCGATGACGATATCTTCGTACACATAGTCGAAGATCGATGTCCGCGGACTCAGCTTCAACGTCGGCAGCTTCTTCGGCTCACGCGATAACTGCAGATCCGCCTGCTCCAAATGGTTGAGGTACAGATGCGCATCACCGAACGTGTGAACGAAATCCCCGACCTGTAGTCCGCAAACCTGCGCAATCATGTGCGTGAAGAGCGCGTACGAAGCGATGTTGAACGGCACGCCGAGGAAGATGTCCGCGCTGCGCTGGTAGAGCTGGCAACTCAACTTCCCATCAACAACGTAGAATTGGAACAGGCAGTGGCAGGGTGCCAGCGCCATCGCCGGAAGATCCGCGACGTTCCACGCGGAAACAATCAAACGACGGGAATTCGGATTTGTCTTGATCTGCTCAATCAACAAGGAAATTTGATCGTGGATCTTGCCATCGGCACCCTTCCACTTGCGCCATTGGTGTCCGTACACCGGACCCAGATCGCCGTTCGTATCCGCCCATTCGTCCCAGATGGTCACCTGATGATCGTGCAGATACTTGATGTTCGTGTCGCCCCGCAGGAACCAGAGCAATTCGTGAAAGATCGACCGCGTGTGAAGTTTCTTCGTGGTGAGCAACGGGAATCCTTCATTGAGATTGAATCGCATCTGATAACCGAAAATGGAAATCGTACCGGTGCCGGTACGGTCATCTTTCTTCGTGCCGTGGTCACGGACATGCCGGAGGAGGTCTAAGTATTGGCGCATGGGAATGTTAAGCAAGTGAAAGAAAAATCTCACCAGAAAAGTAGCTGGTAGCTGGTAGCTGGGAAAGTATAAGCATATCCATGACGACCATTATCGTAGCAGTTCCTACAAGCTACCAACTACCAGATGCTTACTACCTGCTACTTGCTACCAGCTACCCGCCCCACATCTCTCTGGCCTCTTCCCCGTCATCCTCTTCATCGCCCTGTACGTCGTATCGTATGCGTTGTTCGCATTCCAGACCGTGAAACCGCAGGCGCCTGCGTCATACACGCCCTGCATCTGATCCTGCATGTTCTTGAATGTGACGCCATAGCCCTGAATCCACGGACGGAGTTTCTTCGCCTGCTCCGGACCGAGCAGCTCCGCATAGCCGGTGAGTGTGCGGTAGACCAGGTAGTACATGCGACTGCCGGGATCCTTCCCCGGATTGTAGTACGCGGTCGGCGAGAAGGTCGCGGGGTACGCCATGGGGGAAATGATGTCCACAAGCGGGGCAAATCGGACGACGTCCTGCCCAAGTGTCTCCACATTCTGATCATACCGCCAGCCTAAAATGGCATACGTGGAAATCCCGAGACGGGTATCCGGTCCGCAACGGTTGATGGTGTTCCTCGCGGCGCGGATGAAGATCTCCACGCGATCGGCTTTCTCCGCTCCTGAGTACACGCTGAGCGCGCCGAACTCCGCCGTCGAAAAGCGTAAATAATCGAGATTGATCTCGTCGATTCCCGCTTTGCTGAGCTCACAGATGACTTCCATATTGTAGGCGATCGCCGTCGGATCTGCGGGGTCGATCCAGTCACGACTCAGCACCCGTCCGGTTTTCGGATCACGTATCGCGGTCTCCGGCGAAGCGCGCGTCAAACCGCCGTCCTTGACCGCGACGAAACGGCCGATCGTGTAAATGCCCCGTTCGCGCGCGGTCTTCAGAACTGCGGGAAGATCGTACCTCGGCACGACGAGATGACGCTCCAGAGCCATCGGAGCCGCGGAATGATAGAGCACCGAACCGCCCTTCACATCGAACACGAGCGCGGAGCCGCTGGCAGCGAGAAGGGCATCCATCGTGTAGCGAAGAAATTCTTCGCGTCCCGTGCTTCCCGCCGTGAGGAAAACACCCGTGACATTATCGGCACGACGAAGGGGAACGGTTTCATCGGTCGGCGTCGACACCGAACCGCTGCTTGATGTTGCTCGTTCACCCGTTCCGGTTGCACCTGATTCCGAAAGAGGAGTGTCCGACGGATCATCTTGATCGGTGAGAGAGCCGCTTTCGATCAGGGGAGCGGCACCGTGAAACGGTTGAAGATCGGACTGACGTGGCTGCTCAGACGTTCGTTGTACATTGTGAGCGGGCGCTGCGGAGAAATCCTGAAACAAACGGAAAACGTCCGGGGCCGCAAAAATGAGGAGTGACAACGCAGCGACGGACGACAGTACCGAGGAGCAGAACAAAATCTGATGAAGGCGGTGATGATGCAGAACGCGGGGGGCCGGCTGCCGGGGAGATTCAATGCGGAGTTCAAACCGGTCAGGCGGAGGCATCCCCCAAAGCATTTCTTCCGGAAAAATCATGAGAATGCGTGTGCGCACGGACGTACGGATGCCGATGATCGCGGGAAAATCCATGGGTGTTGGTGGTTGTTTTCGTCTTATTGTAGCAGAATTTGCGCAGGATTCCCACCATACTTCGCCGCCGATCACGCAAGGTACCGTCTGTATGCAGGTTCCTTCTTTTCAATGCGTGGTTTGGCCGGCTTCCCCGCATACTGCCATGCCATCTCGAAGATCTGCCGCTGCGTTTCGGCGACTTCCTTGCTCTCGATGATCACGCCGAACATGTCCTGCGCACTGCGGGATGCCGCACCGAATGAGCAAATGGCGACCTTGTGGTCGTAGATGTTGATCTCGTTGCGGAAATCGAATGCGGCGGCGGGAACCAGCCGGATCTCGCGGAGCTTTTCGCGGTCTTCCCCGTGCACACGACGACCGGTTTCATCATCGGGTGCAATGCCGCGGAGCCGGATCCCGCGCTTCACACGCTCATTCACGTACTCATCGTCATAGTTGGGCCAGAAGCGGCGGAGAACAGCGGAATTGGCGAAGTTCCGGATCTCGCCCTGCGCCGTGAGCGTGTCATCGTACACATGCCGGACGCCCTCCCAACCCTCGAAGTAGCGAACAGTGGGCTTGCGGTATGTCGACCCCTGCATCGACCGCAGTTCCGGCAGCGCCCGTTCCAGCGCCTCGGCGTTCTTGCGTGCTTCCAACGCCACGTACTCGGGAGACACCGGAGTGTAGGATCTACCGCGGCTTCTGGGAACGGCGGTGAAATACCCCCGCTGCACCAGATCCTCAAGAAGGTTGTAGCAGGTGATCCGGTTGATGCCGGTTGTCGATGCGTAGGCGGACGCGGGTACCGCACCGAGCTGCAAACCTGCAATGTACAGCTGGGACTCTTTCGCGCCGAGACCGACGGACTGGAGGATGTGGAGAATGTCCTGCACCATGACTCCGCAAGTGTAGCAATATGTAATATGAATGAACAACAAAGAATTCCTTCGAATGATCCTCGCTGACTGTTGATCCAGAAGACAGTATACCGGAGAGATAATCACAGCTTTCTGTTTTGTTGTTTATTTTTTCTACACTTGAATTTATGTATGCAAAGACCGCTTGAATTGAGTGAGCTGCACTCGTACAACCGACGCATCCGCTCCCCCACCATTCCATGCCCCACATGACTGCCAAAGACGTTCTCGCGCTTGCGAAAAGCAAGAAGTGCACGATCATCGATCTGACGTTCGTCGATGTGCCGGGTACGCTCCACCACACCAGCAAGCCGATCCATGAGCTGCCGGATGTTCTGGAGAACGGAGCGGGATTCGATGGATCTTCCATCCGCGGTTTCCAGCAGATTCAGGAGTCCGACATGCTCCTGATTCCCGACCCGACAACGGCATTCATCGACCCGTTCATGCAGGAACCGACGCTCTCCCTGATGTGCGATATCCGCGAACCGGGCAAGCGGACCCTCTACGAGCGCAGTCCGCGGACAATCGCAAAGAATGTCATTGAATACCTGAAGAAAATCGGCGTTGCCGACACGGCATTCTTCGGACCGGAAGCGGAGTTCTTCATCTTCGACCACGTGAGTTATGAAATCGGAACCGGTAACGCCCACTACCATGTCGACAGTGAGGAAGCGACGTGGAACTGCGGTGTGCCAAACACCGACAAGCCCAATCTGGGGTACACCATCCGTCACAAGGAGGGATACTTCCCCGCGGCCCCGTTCGACAAAGGGCAGGACATCCGCGCCGCGATGGTGATGGAGATGGAGAAAGCAGGTATTGAAATCGAAACATTCCATCACGAAGTGGCGACGGGCGGACAGGCGGAGATCGACATGAAGTTCGACTCGCTGCCCGTGATTGCGGACAAACTGATGCGCTATAAATACATCACGCGCAACGTCGCCAAGCGCTTCGGAAAAAGCGTCACGTTCATGCCGAAGCCGATCTTCGGAGATAACGGTTCCGGCATGCACACGCACATGAGCCTTTGGAAGGCGGGGAAGCCGCTGTTTGCCGGCAGTGAATATGCGGGGCTCTCCAAAATGGCGATGTACTACATGGGCGGGCTCCTCAAGCATGCGCAAGCCCTCTGCGCCATCTGCAACCCGACGACGAACAGCTACAGGCGACTTGTTCCGGGCTTCGAGGCGCCGGTGAACTTTATCTACTCCGCCCGCAATCGTTCCGCCGCCATCCGCATCCCGATGTACTCGGAAAATCCCAAAGCCAAGCGCGTCGAGTTCCGCTCGCCGGATCCGGCCGCCAACCCGTACGTCTGCTTCGCGGCGATGCTGCTGGCGGGACTGGACGGCATCAAGCGCAAGCTGGATCCGGGTGCGCCCACGGACGAAAACCTGTACGAAATGAGTGACGACAAGCTGGCGAAGATCCCGCACGCGCCGAAAGATCTGAGCGAGGCGCTGGATGCGCTGGAAAAGGATCACGCGTTCCTGCTGGAAGGGAACGTCTTCAACAAAAAGTTCCTCGATGACTTCATTGCGGTGAAACGCGACGAGGTCTCCGACGAACGCAAGCGTCCGACGCCGGGCGAGTTCTTCAAGTACTACGATGTGTAGCCACCTTCCTACCCGCAGATGCGACGCCGCGTCGCAGACGGCGGCATCAGCCGCCGATCACCGGGACGCTGCGTCCCGGCTGCGGGAAGTGATGAGTTCCTTCAGCTCCATCTCGCTCGGATGAATGATTAAACTTAATCGCTCCGCCCCCGTACCCACCAGCACGAACGTATCCTCGACGAACACGCCGTACCTGAGCTGTAAGTCCGCAGATTCATTGAACGGAACACGATACGTCGAGAGTGTCGCCGAGCCGGAACCGTAGAGCGTTTGGAGTCTCTGATCGCTCAACCGCGAGAAGGGATCCGCATCCTTGGCGAAAAACAGCACCGACGTCCGCCCGATAATCCTTTCCGGTGCATAGGACGTGTACTGAATGATGCTGCCGGTGGCGGCCTGCAATACGGAACCCGTCGCGACCGACACGGGTCCGGGCTGCCGCTGAACCACAGGGAGGGATTGTTGAGGAGCGCCGCAAACACAGAGTGTGAGTGAAATACCGATCACCCCAAATAATTGAAAATTGAAAACCTGTGGTGAGCGAAGCCGAACCATTGAAAATTGATAATTCATGATCGATGGGATTGAAATCTATTTCCATTATTAATTATCAACTTTCAATTATCCATTGCGCCGCACCGTCGATGACGGACAAACAAGCTTGAACGGACACTCCGGACATCGCGGCTTGCGTGCGATGCAGATCTCCCTCCCGAGTGAAACCAGTAAATGCGAGAGATGCGACCATTCTTTTTCCGGTGTCTTTTTCATGAGGATCCGCTCGACAGCTGCCGGCGTTTTCCCTCGCGCGATGCCAAGACGCCGGCTCACGCGGAAGACGTGCGTATCAACGGCAATGCCTTTTTCAAGGCCGAACGCCGAGGAGAGCACGACCGATGCAGTTTTCCGTCCGACACCGCGTAGTGTCATCATCTCCTCCATCGTTTGCGGCACCTTGCCGTGAAATTGTTCGATAATCATGCGGCAGCTCTCACGGATCGCCTTGGTCTTCATCCTGTACGTCCCGCACGAATGGATGTCACACTCCAATTCGGATGCAGGAACGCGGAGATAATCCTGCGGCGAGCGATACTTCCGGAACAATGACTGCGTCACCAGATTCACCCGCTTGTCCGTGCACTGCGCCGACAGAATCGTTGCAACAAGCAACTCGAGCGGCGTTGTCCACCGGAGCGACGTCTTCGCACCGGGATAACGATTCGAGAGAGCCGAAAGAACAACTTCGACAGTCAATCTCTTCATGGAAAGCATCATAGCGCAACGCAAATTTTCAATAATCAATTTTCAATTATCAATTTCGCTCGTACTCTTGCTCCCCGCTCACCCCCATCGAATGCCGTCACTCCCGCCCATCACCGTCTTCGACGTCGAAACGACCGGGTTGGATCCCCGCCATGGTCACCGCATGATCGAAATTGCGGGGATACGCCTGGAGAACGGCGTCATCGATGAAACGAACGCGTTCGTGTCCCTCGTGAATCCGGAACGGGGCATCCCCGTCGAAGCGAGACAGGTGAATAAGATCCGTGAAGAGGACGTGCGCACCGCGCCGGGGATAGAGGAAGTGCTGCCGAAATTTCTGGCATTCGCGGAAGGATCCGTCCTCGTTGCGCACAATGCGACATTCGATATGGGCTTTCTGGGTGCGGAGAAAGATCTCTGCTGGGGCTACATCGAGCTGCCGGAATGCCTCTGCACCATGCAGTTAAGCCGGAATCTCTTCCCGCACGAATTCGGCCACAGTCTGGACGCCGTCGCCCGCCGCTTGAGCCTCCAGCGTCCAACCGCCCGTCACCGCGCGCTGCCGGATGTCATTCTCACCGCGCATGCACTGCTAAAGATGGTGGAGCTTGGGGAGATCGAATCCGTCGATCAACTGAGACAATTTGCTTCGATTGGCGCAAGAGTATGAAGTATCGGGTATGCAGCATGTAGTATGCGTACGAATAATACTGCATACTGGATACTGAATACTGCATACTCCCATGCCTATTCTTCCGATCATCACCGGCGCCTCCACTCCGATCCTCCGGACGAAGACAAAACCCGTGCCGAAGATCACGAAGGCAATCCTCGGCCTGGTTGCCGATATGGCGGAAACGATGGTCGCCGCGAAAGGTGCGGGATTGGCGGCGCCGCAGGTCAGCCGTACGGAACGGATCTGCATCGCAATGATCGGAGGGAAACTGACGCCGCTGATCAATCCGGTCGTCACATGGAAGAGCGAAGCCATCGAAGTCGCGGAGGAAGGGTGCCTGAGCCTTCCCGAGATTTGGCTGCAAATCCCCCGCTCAGTCGAGATCATCGTCACGTTCTTAAGCCCCGAGGGCAAGAAGCGCGAACTGAAGCTGGAGCACTTCGATGCGCGCGTCGTGCAACATGAGGTGGATCATTTGGAAGGGAAGTTGATCGTGGATTACGCGCAATCCAAGGTGACGGGGCATCATGAGAAGCCCTTGTAAGAGGATTCCGAGGAAACCGAAGAGTCCGAGGAAACCGACGAACTACGAATGCCAATCTGGTTCAACGGTCCCTTTTGTATACCACTCTCTTTGTTCTATCGCACAAGCTGTTCCTCGGACTCTTCGGACTCCTCGGTTTCTTCGGTTTCTTTTCCTCCATGATCAGTTTCAACTACAATCAAGTCCGTCATGGAATTCGAAACCATCATCGGCCTCGAAGTCCACGCCCAGATGAACACGAAGACGAAGATGTTCTGCGGCTGCGACAATGACGCGTGGGGCAAGGAACCGAATACCGTCGTCTGCCCCGTCTGCATGGGCCATCCGGGCACGTTGCCTGTCCCCAATCGCGCAGTAATCGAAAAGGCTATCCGATCCTCCAGAGCGCTCAAGTGTACCGTCAACGAGCGAAGCCACTTCGACCGCAAGAACTACTTCTACCCCGATCTGCCGGCGGGCTATCAAATCTCACAGTACAAGTTCCCGCTGGCGTCGAACGGGATGATTAAGTTTTCCATCACCGATCCGAAGACGAACAAGAGCGAATCTGCCGAATGCCGCATCCTCCGTCTGCATATTGAGAATGACGCAGGGAAGCTCACGCACCGCGGCAATCATTCGCTCTGCGACTACAACCGCGCAGGCACGCCGCTCATGGAAATCGTGACGGAGCCGGATCTCAGGTCAGCCAGAGCGGCAAGCGCATTCGCGGATGAACTGCGGAGAATCCTAATCGCGGCGGGCTCCAGCGAGGCGGATATGTTCAAAGGCATGATGCGATTTGATGCATCCATTTCGCTGCGACCGAAGGGAGATACGAAGCTCTACCCGCGGATCGAAATCAAGAACTTGAACTCATTCAAAGCTTTAGAGAAAGCGCTGACCTATCAGGAGAAGCAGCTGAAGAAACTCTGGGAGGAAGGCAAGCAGCCGACAGGCGAGACGACCGTCGGCTGGATCGATGACGAGGAGCGAACGCAATTATTGCGCGATAAGGAATCCGCCGCGGACTACCGCTACTTCCCCGAACCCGACATCCCGCCGCTCGTGTTCACGCAGGAGTACATTGCCTCACTGACCTCGGATCTGGCAAAGCTGCCGTCCGAATGCAAAGCGGAGCTGACGGCGATGGGACTCACCGAAGCGGAAGCCACGATGCTCGTCGATCAGCCGGCGCTCCGCGAGCGCTTCGATGCGATCAATGCGGCAATCAAGGATGCCAAGCGCTCGTCTTCGATTGTCCTCACGCAAATGGTGGGATTCTTGAAACAGCATGACAAAACACTCAACGAAGCTCCGCCAGCAACGACTCTTGTCGAATTGGCTCTCGCGATGCAGAAGGGAACTATCTCTACTAACACCGGCAAGGAAGTGCTGGAGAAAATGATTCAGAGCGGCAAATCGCCCTCGGCAATCATCAAAGAAGAAGGGCTCGGCCAAGTTTCCGATGATGCCCTGCTGCAGAAATTGGTGGAGGAAGGCATCAAGCTGAACCCGAAAGCAATTGAAAGCTTCAAAGCCGGCAAGACGCAAGCGCTGGGAGCGATAGTTGGGTGGGTGATGAAGCAGACGAAAGGGCAGGCGGATGCGGGAAAGGTGCAGGAGATACTGAGGAAAGTAATCGCGTGAACAGATTCTTCCGAAGCGCGGTGAGATAGCCGGAAATTTGCCATGGAAACAGGGCATCTATAGGTGTACGCTCGTACAGTCTCTTGGCATGGGGACTCTAGGAAAAGCCTGCGCCTTGACGACAGTGTTGTACTCTTGAATTCCAAGTTCCCGGGACGCGGCGTCCCGGCTGCGGAAAATTTTTTGCATATCTCCGCGGGAAGAATCCCGCACTGGTTCCGTTTTTTCCATCCTCTGATCCTCTCCTCTTCTCAATCTTCT
>JAQTSK010000004.1 GCA_028711345.1 Candidatus Peribacteraceae bacterium | reverse complement strand
TCGTAAAGTCCGTGTGTTTTCAGAGAGTGAAGCATGTCACAGACCGTAACAGGTTTTTTCTCGGTGTTCTGCTCTTCAGGTTGCGGAGAAGTTCAAATTGCTACCCACTCGATTTCCCGAAGAGCCTCAAAAAATTGGTGGAAATTGACGAGGGATCGGGCCAAGTCACTTTAAGTGTGACTGGAATATACAAAGATTACATTCAAGAACTCGAAAAAGAGCTAGAAGTTGCGAAATAGTACAAATTCAAGCAGTTCCAGTCAGGATACGTTTGATAAGGTTTTCGGGAGACCGAGTTGCCGCTACGGTACAATTCAGATTAATTCGTATTTATTTTTCCGCAACATTCTCGACAAAACGATAATTCGACGCCATCTTAACAACCTGCACCAACGAGAACCCCGCGAAGAACACGTTCAACCAGAAGAAGATCATGTTGCCTTCGATGAAGCTGAAGAATGCGACGAGCGCGCTGCCGAGAAGCAGTGCCATATTCCTGCGGATCGTACCTCCCGTTGAACAATATCCGATGCCGATTCCCGAAAGCCCGAGAATGAAGATGACAGTATTGATGCCCGGAATCAACCACAGAGACCACGCAATCAGCGCAAGCGTCGCCACGATCATGACCGGCGTATCGATACGGTCATCCGTCTCCAGCATCATGAACACACTGGAGAGATTGACGAGTCCCTGCAGGAAGACGAAGAACACCGAGCCGCCGGCCAGATAATTCATGATGGAGTAGACGAGCATCGCGAGGCCGCCGAGCGCGAAGAGCCAGTCTTTGATCGATGTGAGCGGCCGGACATTCGGACGATCGGGATACGCGGCACCGCAGACCAGAATGATACCGCCGAGGATGCCGATCATTGTAGTGAGATCCATATGCGATCATCGTAGCCGCAAACCGTAGCCGAAAGCCATGGCTTTCGGCTGCGGGACGGTTTGCGGGACGGTTCGGCTGTGGTTTTCATGAACGACAATCCAATCACGCGACCTCCGCCCGCTCCGCGGTCTGGACCCTGCGAAGAGCCTGAAGGTTGGACGCTCCCTCGATAACCTTGAGCGCGATCTCTTTGCTCTCGGTACCGGCGGCGACAAGCTGGGATTTGAGAGACACCACATCAGCGGATAATCCGATAACTTTCTCCTCCAGCGATGCGATTTTCAGCGCGGCGATCTCCTTCTCGCGCAGCACGTTCTGCGCCAGGAGATCCGCCTTCACCTTTTCCTCCCGACGCACCGTCTCTTCCGCGATGCGCGCGGCGTTCGTCGCCGCTGCCGCCACTTCCTCGTCGAACGATTCCGCCCGCTTGCGAAGCTCCTTGATTTCCTGCTCCTCCGCAAGAATCGTCTGTTTACGCTCGGCGAGATCCCGCTCCTGCACCGACCGTTTCTCTAGATACGCATCCTCGTCGCGCTTCCTCTTCTGAGCCAACGTATAATCGTGCTCCTCTTCCTCCCGCGTCCACTCCTCGTCGCGTTGCCGCTTCCGCTCATCAAACTCACGCTCCTTGACCGTCTGTGCTTCAATGATTTCCGCAAGCGTCCCGGCCGCAACCGTGATGTCGTGGACTTCTTTCAGGTGCTGTTCCTCCAGGCGGATCGCCTCCTGCACGTTCTGGAGTTTCTTGGACTCACGGATCAAACTTTCCGACAAATCCCTGAGCCACGTACGGGCGGACGCCTCCAGATTTCCGCAGCTCTGCACGATGGTCTCCACGGTGTATCCGGACGCCTGCTTGATGATCGAATCCTCTTTGGTCTTCTGCACAACTCGCTCCTTGTCCTTGGCCCGTACAGCGCCTGATTCATATTGCTTCGCCAGCTTCTGATACGCCGCGAGAATGTCCGCTTTCGTGTCTCTGGTAGTGACCTGAGGAACCTCTGCCGGAACCGAAGCCGGTACTGCGTTGTCGTCTGCCATAGTGTTGGAAGGGGAAGAAAGGGAGAAAGCGTAGCAGGAGAGAAGGGAGTGTCAAATGAAGATAGAATTGGACTATCGACAATCTGTCGACAGTTGAAGTTGCCGGCACCGGGCGAGGAAATGCGCGAAACAGATTGTGCGAATACCGAAGAGTGTTTCAGAAAAGATATTGTTGCCAAGCCACAATATTGATATACTGTTTTTACAATATGAAAAGAGCCCTCGCAGGACATCATGCCTGTCAGGGGTCTTTTCGAATTCAGCATGTCACATTCCAAGGTAAAAGGACTCTCTGCTGTTCCATGACTGCGTGGAACCGATCCAATGGCTTACCCAAGAACAAAACCTGCATCGACGAATAGTTTCCGAACAATCCGATTTTGCACCCGCAAACGCCCCTGTATTCTTCCCCCATGGAATCCACCGCTTCTGCTGACCTCCCCGCCCTCCTCAAATCCCGCTTCGGCTACGACCGGTTCCGGCCGCATCAGGCGGAGATCATCGATGCCGTGCTCCGGGGAAAAGACTGCCTCGTCATCCTCCCGACCGGCGGCGGGAAGTCGCTCTGCTTCCAGATTCCGGCGCTGAGGCTCCCGGGGATCACGGTGGTCATCTCCCCGCTGATCTCGCTGATGAAAGATCAGGTGGACGCCCTGAAAGCCAACGGCGTCGCTGCGGAGTTTCTAAACAGCAGCCTGAGCTCCGGTGAGCAGGAGCGGATCGAAGCGGCCGCACGCAGAGGAGAGCTCAAGCTGCTCTACCTCGCACCCGAGCGACTGGCGGTGACACGGTTCAAAGAATTTCTGCTCTCCCTGACCGTCAGCCTCATCGCCGTCGACGAAGCGCACTGCATCTCGGAGTGGGGGCATGACTTCCGGCCGGAGTACCGCAATCTGCGATCACTCAGGGAAGCATTCCCGTCCGTTCCCTGCATCGCGCTCACGGCGACCGCGACGGAAAAGGTACGAGAAGACATCGTGACACAACTCCATCTGAAAGATGCCGCACGCTTCGTCGCCAGCTTCGACCGGCCGAACCTGCGGTACCACGTCGCGCCCAAGCGACACGCGTTCGAGCTGCTGCTTTCGACACTGCGGAAGTATGCGGGACAATCGGCCATCGTCTACTGCATGACGCGCAAGGGAACCGAGGATCTGGCGGCGGATCTCGTCGCCGAGGGCATCGCGGCGCTTCCCTACCATGCGGGGCTGGAGAGCGCGCTGCGTCAGGAAACGCAGAACAAGTTCATCCGCGACGAAATTTCCGTGGTGGCTGCGACCATCGCCTTCGGGATGGGCATCGACAAACCGGACGTGCGCGCCGTCATCCACTACGATCTGCCAAAGAACATCGAGGGGTACTATCAGGAGACGGGGCGTGCGGGCAGAGACGGACTGCCGGCGGACTGCATCCTGCTCTTCGCGGCTGGCGACGCGATCCTGCACCGGCATTTCATCGAGAAGATCGACAATGAGGATGAGCGGGAGCGGTCACTCGGGAAACTGGAGGCGATGCTCGCCTATGCAGAGAAACGTTCCTGCAGACGGAAGATGCTCCTCGCGTACTTCGGCGAACAGTATGAAAACATGCCCTGCAGCGGGTGCGACCACTGCCTGCGCGCACCGGAACTCATCGACGCCACGACGGTCGCGCAGAAGATCCTCTCCGCCGTCATCCGCACCGGCGAACGCTTCGGCGCCGCGCATATCATCGACGTGCTGCGGGGACAGCCGTCGAAGCGCAGCCGCGAGCTGGGACATGACACGCTCTCCGTCTTCGGCGTCGCGAAGGAGTTCGGACAGGAGGAACTCCGCGATTTCATCGGATCACTCATCGAGCGGGAAATGCTTGCAAAAGCGGACGGTCAGTATCCTGTCCTGGAGGTGACGGCGGCGGGAAAAGAACTCCTCAGATCCCGTACCGCGATCCGGCTCCCGAAACCGGCGATCGATGCCACCATCGCGCGGCGGGATGAACCTCTGGAACTGGCGTACGAGAAAGAACTGTTCGAGCAGTTGCGCACGGTCCGCCGGGAGATCGCGCGCAACGAGAACGTCGCGGCATTCGTCGTCTTCCCTGACCGGACACTCATGGAAATGGCGTACGTTCTGCCGCAAAGCAGGGAATCGTTCGGGAGGATTTCCGGCGTATCCGAAATGAAAATTCGCTCCTATGGGGATGCGTTCATGACTGCAATCACCGCGTATGCGAAAGAACATCATCTCCCGGAACGACGGCTCGCGACCGACGCGACCGTGCGACGACGGAGAAGCGTACGCAGCGTCCTCCGGCCGGACTCGACGTACGACGAAACGAAGCGGCTCGTACAGAGCCGACTCTCTCTTGCGGAGATCGCCAAGAGGAGAAACCTGAGCCCCGGCACCGTCGTCCAGCACATCGAGAAGCTCATCGCCGCGGACGTGCTGCTCGACATCGATCATCTGAAACCGTCACCGGAAGCCGTCGACGAGATCCGTCGGGCATTCCAATCCTCCGAAGACGGACGGCTGGGGCCGGTGTTCGATCAGCTGGAAGGCAGACGGACATTCGAAGAACTGCGGCTCGTCAGGATATTCATGCAGCGGGAGAAAAAATGACCGCAGCCGTAACCGCAGCCGAAAGCCATGGCTTTCGGCTGCGGCATTCGGCTACGGCATTTTCGCTCATCAATACTTCCACATCGTCCCCGCCGCGACGGGTGCCGCCACCGGAACCCACGTGAACGTCGATGTCCCGTCCGTCCAGGTGACGGAGCCGGACGACACCGCGCTGCCGGGTTCGTTGAGCGTCAACCGGAGCGACGCGTTGAGCGGATCGTCGGCGGAGATATCGCCGACCAGCTGCAGCTCTCGCGGTCCGTCACTCATGGAGCCGAACGTGTCTGAGAGCGCACTGCACGTCACCGCACTCACGCCCGCGGCGCACGACCACATCTCCGAAAAGCCCGGAATCATGAGGCGGACGTTCGACAGCTGCACACCTCCGGTTTGTTCGATGGTGAATGTCAGGTCTCTGATGGCGAGTCGGGGAGAGGCATCGCGTGAACGGCCCTCGAAGCGGAACGCACCGAGCGTACGGCTGGTTCCGGTGACCAGCGAGCCGTTCAGATCCCCTGCATTGGTAACACTCGTCAGTACGGACCGAGCCGTCACGAACGTCGGAAACTGATTCGTACCGGACGACGGCCGGACGTAGGATTGATTGCTCCAGACACCGCTTCCCTCGAACGAAATGGTATCGATCTTGACGGTCAGATTGCCAAGACCGCCGCCGTCGCGTGAACGGACTTCAGGACGCACATACACGCCGCGTTCCGTCGCCTTGTCGATGATGAACGAACCGTGCGGAAGCGGCAACCGGTATGTTCTCACGGACGAACCGACTGCAGTGAGCGTCGCACGACCGATGAGATGACCGGCATCATCGTAGATGAGCATCGCACTGATCGTCGAAGCGACGTCAGTGGTCAGAGTGACGCTGACCGCAGTCACGTCAAGCGGCTCTTCGTAGAGGAAGGCCTTTGCCGCCCCGATGACAGGACCCGTTTCGCCGAGGAGGAGGAACTGGGAACGGATTGTCGTATCGTCACGATCCATCCCTGACGACGATGCCGCACCGGAAGAGGACGATGAACCGGGAGAACTCGCGGCGGCGGACGAAGACGAGGAGGACGAACTGCGGATCGGTTGACGCTTCAATAAAAACCGCGGATCACAGGGCGGTACAAATCCCTGTCGATTGCGTCGACGCGCATAAATCAGCGCGAGGAGATTGCGACAGGGCTGCAGCGTCGAAAACATTGAAGATGAGGCCGCCTGCGTGGCGGTGAGCGTCGCCTCCGCCTCCGGAACGAAGAACGAGGACGATGCGATGATCAGAGCGATACAAGCGGCGATGAGGGAACGCATGGCATTAGGTGGGAAAATATCAGGCATACTATACGCGTGCTTGCAGACGATGTTCGTGATTTCCTCCACCGGCACAAGGTCTGGCTGACGAAAGATCTCGGCCAGCACTTCCTTACTGATGACGCCGTGCTCGGGGAAATCTTACAGGCGGCCAAAGTGAAACCGGGTGACAACGTTCTGGAAATCGGTCCCGGCATCGGCATTCTGACGCGTGAACTTCTCCGCGCCGGCGCGAATGTCACAGCAGTTGAATTGGACGAAAGAATGCTTCCGCTGCTCAAAGAATTCATCGGACAGGAGCTGACCGCTGATCGCTGTTCGCTGATCGCTGTCCAAGGCAACGCTCTCCATACACCCATCTCCATTCCGCCCCCGTACAGCGTCGTCGCCAACATCCCCTACGCCATCACCTCTCCCCTCCTCCGGCGTCTCCTCCTCGAACTCCCCGATCTGCCGACGTCCCTGACACTCCTCATCCAACGCGAAGTGGCGGAGACCATCTGTGCGAAAACAACCGAAGGGATATTGACGGCGCTCGTCGGCCTCTGCGGAAAGCCGACGCTGATACGGCATGTGCCAAGCGTTGCATTTCTGCCGCCGCCCGCAGTGGAATCGTCCGTACTGCATATCGAATGTTTCAAGGAACCGCTTGCTGACCGAGACACCATCAAGCGAATTCTCAAGCTCGTGAAGCACGCCATGTCCGGACGGAGGAAGATGCTCAGGAATACCGTGGGATCATTGCCGGATGGCATGAAGGCTTTGGAAGAAACCGGCATCGATCCGGAACGTCGGCCGCAGACGATGCACGTGGAGGAATGGATGAAGTTGGAACGAAATATAGATCGAGACGCAAGGTAAGGACTCGTACAATAATCGCCCTGGGATGAAATTTTCAAACAACCTTGGAAACCTCTGAAAACTACCAAAATGTCATCCTGAGCGGAGTCGAAGGATGAACATTTTGGCTCGTTGTCATGGTTCGACGGAGTTTATCCTGAGCTTGCCGAAGGGCTCACCATGACAACGTTATTTTTTCAGTGGTTCGCTTACGAAGCCAAACTGAGTACGATCGTTCTCCAAACACTTCAGACTCTCGGACTCCTCGGTATGCTTATACACTGATGTCCCCTTCCCGCATCAGCTACTCCTTCCTCGGCTCCTTCCTTGTGTGGACATTCTTCTGCGAAAAATCAGGAATCGACTCAACATCGCTGTCCGTCTTCATCCCGATCGGGATCATGTTTGTCGCAGGATGTGCTTGCCTGATAACGAACACACTGCGCGCCATCGGGGTCATGATGCTTGCGATCGGCTTCGGTGCACTCCTCTCCTCATCTGTCGTCTCGTGGCAAGCCCACGTCACCGATGCCACGAGCGTCGAGTCATTCGCGAATGACAGAACCGTTCTGATCACGGGATGGATAGCGGATGCGCCGGAACAGAGGCCGACCGATGCCCGTTACACCATTGAAACGGAGACGATCGAAACGATCTGCAAGAAAACCAAGAATCAGAAGACCGTTGCGCCCGGCTGTGACGGGACGCCGTACGCCGGCCCCGTTCACGGCAAGCTGCTGGCAACCGGATTCACGTGGCCGCCGCTTCGGTATGGCGATCCGATCACCGTGTCGGGAAAACTCACGCGACCGGGCATCATCGAAGACTTCGACTACGGGAAGTACCTGTCGCTTCGTGGCATCTTCGCAACGATGACCCGTGCATCGATCGCAAGACCGCAGGCCGATCCTCCCACCCGTCCCGCTTCCTGGAAAATTTTCCGGAAACTTTACGATACCCGCACATGGTACGAGACGCAGGTGCAACAGGTATTCGTCGAGCCGCAGGCGGCGTTGCTGTTAGGACTCCTCACCGGAGCACAGAGCGGTCTGCCGCAGCACCTCGCCGACGATTTCCGGACGGCGGGGCTCAGCCACATCGTCGCCGTCTCGGGGTACAACGTCACCATCGTCCTGCTGATCCTCTCGGGTCTCCTGTGCTGGCTGCCCGTCCGGAGAAGAATCCTCCCGCTGGCAATCGCGCTCATGGCATATGGCATTCTGACAGGCGGATCCCCGCCCGTGATGCGCGCGGTCATCATGGGCATTCTCGGACTGATCGCGATCACGCTCGGCAGACAGAGCACACCGCGTCTCACCGTCCTGTGGACCGCTTTCGTGATGGTACTGATGCGGCCGCAGGCGATCAGCGACGACGTCAGTTTCCAGCTCTCGTTCCTCGCGGTCATCGGACTGATGGAACTGAGTCCGTGGCTCCAAAGCGTACTCAAATACATACCGGACACGCTCGGTGTCCGCACATCGCTGGCAGCCACACTCGCCGCACTCATCATGACGCTCCCGCTCACGATCTTCATCTTCCGGCAGATCTCGCTGGTCGCCCCGATCACCAATGTCCTCGTGGCTCCGCTGATCCCGCTCGCCATGCTGACAGGCTTCATCGCGACGGTCGCGGGCATCCTGTGGCTGCCGCTCGGACTGGCGCTCGGCTACCCCGCATGGGCGGTGCTGGAACTGATCATCCTGATTGCGGAGACGGGGGCGAGGGTGCCGTGGGCGGCGGTGAAGTTTTAACGGCTTGTTAACTGTTAACTGTTAACAGTTAACTGTCAGACCTTTGACGATGGAACAACTGCCACTCACTCAAGAACGATGACTATTTCCACAAATACACAAACACCTTCGTCTTCCCGCCGAACTGCATCGGAACATCCCGTACGAAATCAGGTTCGATACCCGGAAGGCTGAATGCGTGGGAAACGACGCGTGTACCGGGGACGAGTTCACGCAGAAATTTGGGGGTGAGCAACCGGATCGGATCGATGCAGAGATAGAGGAATATCACATCGGCATCCGAGAGGTCGACTTGGAGAAAGTTCTCCCTCCTCACATCCACGCCGTCACGGAGGAACCAGGACCGGATGCGCGCCAACATCCACACGCCGATTGCACCTTCATATCCGACAGCACGAATCCCGCGGCACCGCCGTTTCGCAGCTGAAAGCACCCGCCCGTCCCCCGCCCCCAGATCCAATACCAGTTGTCCGTCCTTCAGATCGACCGCATCCAGCATCGCACGGATGACGCGGCGCGGCGTCGGCACGAACGGAACACGACACTTCAGATGAAAGACGACGGTCACGGTCAACAGAACAACGAAGACCGTGAGGAAGACGAAGAATGTGAGATCGAAGAGGAAAACGAACGTATCCATCAGGCGAGAATGAGACCGAGGTAGGTGAAGCCGGCGGCGAGAAAAATGAGGACGAATCCCAGCGTGATCTGCGCACCGCGGTAGTCGAAGAGGATGCGTTCCCACTTGGAGCGCAGAGCGATGAAACGGTCGGGCCACCATGCGGCGAACAGTCCCGTGAAGAGCAGCAACCACGCCAGCAGCACCATCACCCCTTCGCCGTCCGGCGTGACCAGCCACTGCCGTCGCACCACCGTCACCACCACTGCGGCAAGAATCGCTCCTGCAGCACGCACCATGTTTTCATCCAAAAAGAACTTCCTGCGCCACTCCAGATGCTTCTCATTGCAGAAAATCAGCGGAAACCCCGCCACGTAACAAAAGACGCCGAGGACGAGGGAGAAGGAGGAGATGGCCATATGGAATTGAGAATGTAGAATGGAGAATGTAGAATGCGCAAGCGATCCACTGGGATTTGACTGAATCATTCTACATTATACATTTTACATTCTACATTTTTCTTTCTCGCGCAGGAAAACAACTGAAATAAGAGTCCGATCATTGTATCTTCGGCCCCATCGCCTGCCCCGCGAAGCCCCTCAGGGCGTAGTGGGGTCTAACGCTCGGCCATTTGCTCATTCACGTCATCCACCTTCGCGGCCCCATCGTCTAACGGTTTAGGACAGCGGGTTTTCAATCCGTTAATCGGAGTTCAACTCTCCGTGGGGCTGCCAACATGATACTCATATCAAAGAGACCTCTCCTATAAGCCATAAAGTCGAGTTCGCCTGAGTCCAGACACTGCCACTTTCGAATCCTGATATTCGACCGTTCTTCGCTTTGAACAAACGAAAATCAGAGTTCGATTCCCCGTTGGCCTGATCCATTCGCCACCGTTTTCCACGCTTGCTAGAATGTCAGTATGAAACGGAATCTGCCAATCCCGCCTCCTTTCCCCGCACAGAATTTCCTGCATGCTGCAATGACCGAAACGGTAACCGCATTCACCGCAACACTGAAAGGATTGGAGAAGCGATACGACACCTATCCACACCTTCAACTTCAAGACGCAGAAGAGCTCTACGGCAGTTGCCGCGTTCTTTTTGGAAGTACGCAGAACAGTACCGTTCAGTACAACATCCTGCGCCTCCTCAAATTCGCCGTTACAACGGATGAATTTCTTCTATCCCGTGCGGAGGATCTCTGGCCACTCATCCTGACAACGCTCTCCGATGCCGACGGCCACATTCGCAATGCGGGTATCCAGCTTCTCGCCCGTTACCGATTCGGCATGAGTTGCGTCGCGGATCTATGGCAGCGGCGTAAGATCAGTGCGACGAAGCGGAGAGAAACTGAACGCATAGAGAAGCTCATGGTGGAACATCTGCTCGATCTTTTCAGACTCGAGACGCAGTACCTTGCCGATCACCCGGAGATCGCCGGAGAGGAGGAGGCCTCTCCATACTTCCTTGCCTCATGGGAGACGAAGGAAAAGAACCTGAAAACAATCCGACGGGCCATTGAAGAGGGTACACGGGGAACGTACATCCAAAAATTAGCCGTGCGGCATGGGTATGAGCTTCCGCAACACTGGACATTGGACTGATCGATACCGCCCTGACGACCCGCAACATCATCCCGAACGATCACTCTCTCTTCTTCCACTCCGCGAACATCCGGTCATACTCCTCCGGAAACTTCTTCGCTTCGCGGTCGAACCAGTCACTGATCTTCTGCGCATCCCATGCGACTCCCGCCATCGGTCCTCTCTTCGCGAAGAACGGCTGATCCCACGTCTCTATCGGAAGCCCCAGTCGAATCGCAAGAATCTCGTACCGCACACCCTGATTGTCGCCCGGGTTCATCCGGAGAATACGTCGCAATATCATCACTGCGAGATCGGGCTGCCCGTACGTCCAGAGCATCCATGCGAAATGGTGAAGTGCCCGCATGAGCGGCCGGTTCTCGAACCACGCCCACTGTATGGTTTCCGGCCAGTCACCGTTGCGGTCGGCGATGCGCTGAAGGGCGAGCATGTACGCAAACATCGCGATGTCAAACGCCTCTTTGCGGTCGCCGGCCTCAAGAGCCGCATGCGAGAGCTCCACATGCGGTGCCAGAAACTCCGGCGCTGCATCCCGAATCGCCTGAAACTCCTTGGCGTCCTCCTTGGTTCGGATACCACGTTCCATGAGTTCATACCATCGGTCACCGATAATCGGATCGTACTTGTCGTAGAATTCCAGAATGCGCTTGCGCCGGTGCGGATACGGAGGGAACAACAGTAGTTCGATTTGCTTCGGATCGTTGACGACTGAGGAATTGAGCGTAAGTATCCACGGACCGCCGGCGACGTGTTTCTTCTTGAGGGACGGTTTCTTCTTGTGTGCGGATGACATGGCGATGAGAGGGAATGAGGAATGCATCATACACTCGCCGCCGCATCACTGGCACCATCCGCATGCGTTCGCTACGATGAATCGTGCTATGGATGCTGACGCCTACGATGAACTTGACCGTTGTCTTGCGAAGATCGACGAAGAGCATCTTCGTATTCTCTCCATGAGAATCGGCGACCGCTTGGATACGCTCCGCATGCGTCGTGAGCAGGAGCAGCTCCAGCGCTTCCGAATTCTAGACCGTGTGTGGTTCTTGCATGAAGGCAGGAGTCGGGAGGGAACGATTCTGAAGATCAACCGTCGGACGGCGTCGCTGCGGCTGGACGACGGAAGTCAGTGGAATGTGAGTCCGCACCTGCTCCACAGATTGGAGGATGATTTCATCGACGCGACGGTGGTGGAGAAAGACGATCAACAGCCGCCGCGGGATGTGTGGAAGGATCTCCTCCGCTATCTCCCTGCGGGGAACAGGAAACCACGATAAACCCGAAGAAAACATCGTGAGCGAACTTCATCCGTGATACACTGTGCCATCGTCGAAGCGGTTGAGCACCATCCCAAGTACCGGTCTCCGATGTTGCGAAAGGCCGGGGCATCAGGGCTCTCCCACTCCAATCCGGTTCTCCGGAGTGCCGACATCCTTGTGACGGCCGCTTCGACATTCGCGGGATGCGCGGGGGGAGGAGTATCGGCGGGTCGGAAAATTGAAGCAGGAGGAGAGTGGGGGTAGGCTTGCGTTCATATGCCGAAAGTTAATGAAGCAACGGACACTGACTTAAAGATTATCGAAGATCTAAAAACGATTGGATGGAAGCCAGGAGACACGTTGTTATACCGCCAGAAATATGCACTTACTCCAGAGCAGCAAGCAATATTTGAGGGTAGAAAGTACATTGAACCGGATATCACGCTTACCGACCTGAACGGGAATATTTTGGCGCTTGTAGAAGATAAGTTTGAGGATGAGAAAAAGGCACTCACAAAACTTCGTACGATTTATGCGACCGTACTAAAGCCAAGATTCTTGTATGCTTGCTCCCCCGAAAGAACACTGTTCTACGACACGGAGTGGAAGGGATTCGAGGCCGGAGAATTTCGGCAGGTAACTGGCTTCATGACACTGGAGGACATGCAACTGAAGATGGAACAAGCGCGTAAAATGAACATGGAACGGGTTATATCAATTGATAAAAGCATTGCCGGAGGCATCAATCCTAACTGCAGAAAGGAAGCATATTATCAAACAGAGTGCATCGAAACTCTCTTAAAAAAATACAGGGAAGGTAAGCAGAGAATGCTCGTTCATATGGCCACGGGTCTCGGCAAGACGCGCACGATGGTTGCTTTTGCGAAGGCACTGCTGGAATACAACATGGCAAAGAGGATTCTGTTTGTCGTTGACCGTCGCATGCTTGCCAAGCAGGCGCATGACGATGGCTTTTCTCTCATATCAAAGGAATATTCCCCGATATGGATCACCACTTCCAACTACAAGCTCTATAAAAACACGCAAATCCACATCGTTGTTGTTGATACGCTGGAGAACATCTATCAGAACATTCCGAGCACTTTCTACGATTTGATCATCGTTGACGAATGTCATCGTTCCATCAACATCAACCGGAAGCTGATATTCGATCACTTCCTCTGCCCGCGCATCGGTCTCACGGCAACACCGAGAACGGCGGTTGCACAGAAGGGAAAGGACATCCCAGAGGAAGATTTGGCGATTCTGGATACGTACAAACTCTTCGGCTGTGAAACCGGCGAGCCCGATTATCAATTCGACCTTGCACGAGGCATAGAAGAAGGGTTTCTGGCTCCGTATGCAGTATTATCTATCGAGACGGAACTCACGAAGATCGCGCGCGAAACAGGCGTGGGATTCGACCATTATTTTGATCTCAAGACCGAGGAAGTCGTAAAGCTACCCCGCGAGAAACAGGTGAAGCTTGATCAATTAAATCGTAAATTCATTGCGACGGACAATTGTCTTCGCATTGCGGAAGAGCTGAAGAAACACACCTCCTATGGTGAGAAGGTGATTTTGTTCGGCGTCAGCCAGCCGCACTGTATTCAGCTCGTAAAAGCGATCAACCAGGTCTTCAAAACCGACGAGGATGAGTTAAGTCCGCGCTACGCCGAGGCGATCATTTCCGAGAACGACGATCTGAATGACACATATAAGAAGTGGTTCAAGGACGCGAACCACAAGCCTTACGTCGCCGTATCGGTCGATATCATGGGTACGGGGGTGGATATTCCATGCGTCCGATACATTGCATTTTCCAATCTCACGAAATCCGTCGGCAAGTACATCCAGATGCTGGGGCGTGGAACGAGGCTGGACCCGAAAACAGGCAAGTTCAGCTTCAAGGTCCTCGATTTCGTGGGGCTGTGCACGAAGATGCAAGACAACGGCAAAGGAACGCTGAAAGAGAATAAGAAAGTCATTTCCACGGCGGGAGGAACAACAGGGCAGGGTACGGGCACCGGTGGACACGGGGCAACAGCCCCTGGATTGATCGATAATCCGGATCCCGCTCACCTCATTCAGCGCGTGTACCTGCACGGTGACAAGATTCAAGTGATCGACAATATTCCCATTGAGGAGGCGAAGGCGCTGTTCGAAAAAGAGCTGAGTACGGCATCATCCGATGAGATAGCGGATATCAAGAAGAAAGTATTCGCAGATGCCGAATATGAGCCGAGCGAAAAGGAGGTGGAAATTGTCAAAGAATGGGCTAGGAATCCGAAAGTATTCCTCGATGAGGGGCAGCTCAAAAAAGTGTATGACTTTGAGCAGGGATCGCTCTGGGACTTCTTCCTTCATGCTCTGCACATCAAGAACATCCCGACGCCGAAGGAGCGCGTGGAACGGGGCTTCGAGTCCTACGTCAAAACGTACTCATTCAGTGACGAGCAGATACGGATACTGCGCGACATGAAGGATATCGTTTCAGCAAATATCGCCGACCGTAAAGCATTCACGCCGCAGGAGATATTCAACAATCCGATTTTCACGCGCCTGATCGGTGCGGATTATGAGACTGTCAACCGGACATTCGACAACCGTTTTCCTGAAGTATTCAAAGACTTACAAGCCACCTTCACCGCTTAATCCATGGCTCGATCAACCGTCCATTATGCGGATAGCGAAACGAACAACATCCTGAAAAGGCTGCATAACAAACTGCGCCCTGCGGGAACGCCGGTGGAGCGCGTGGAGTACATCATCGAGCTTTTACTCTTGCGGATTTTCGAAGCAAAGGTGAAACAGGAAGAACCGTTCGTACCGCTCCGCAAGCTGTTTGGCGGCGAGAATTACCGACTCCTGTTTTCGCATCTGATTTCTCTCAATGGTGAGCAGATATTATCCGAGCTCAATAAGAACATTTTCCCTTTCTACGCCTCAATACTCTCGAAAGCGCGGACGGTGATCAGCGGGAATCTGCCCCAGAAAATGCAAGATCAGCTCGTGCTGATGGAGGAAGTCTTCGCCAATTCCAACTTCACTAACAACGTGAAGGGCGGCGTGATCGCGGAGGTGATCGGTCTCGTGAGTGAAATTGATGAGAAATACATCCTAAAAACCGATTTGCTCGGCGATGCGATCGAATCGGCACTCTCCGAAACAGGCGGAACAAAGGATCTGGGTCTCTACAGAACGCCTGACCACATACGCAGAATGATGGTGGAGATGGTGGATCCTGATTTCACGGATACGATCTTCGATCCTGCCTGCGGCACCGCTGGTTTCCTCTTCGATGCGTACGAGCATGTCATCGAGAAAGCGCGTAAGACAAGGCAATTCCCCGCCGAGCACATCGCCAACAACTTCTATCGTACCGGCATAGGCGGCATCGAGTATCAGGGGCGCATTCGCAAGATGGCGGCGGTCAACATGTACATCCGAGGCTTAAATCCGCACAACATTGATCAAGGCGACAGCTTGAAAATGTTTGATCCTCTTCGTGACGGAGGCAGCAAGAGCGTCGTGATCGCCAATCCTCCTTTTGGGGCGGAGCGAGACCAACCTGCGTATCCGAATGTGTGGGAAGAGTATTCCAAGGAATCTGAAACTACGATTCTCTTCGTGAAGCTGATGTTCGATCTACTCAAACCAGGCGGCCGCTGCGCTGTGGTCGTTTCGGAAGGCTTTCTCACTTGGGGTCAAAACAGCGCCTGTGCCTTGCGTAAGCTGCTCTTAAGTGAAGCGAACCTGCGAGCGGTAATCAGCCTGCCGCAAGGCGTATTTGTGAGCAAAGGCGGGCAAGGAGCGAAGACTTCCATTCTTTACTTCGAGAAAGGCCAGACGACCGAACATATCTGGTACTACAAAATCGAGAATGACGGCTTCTCCATGGGCACGAACCGCAAGGAAATTGCCGGAGGGCAGATCGAAGAACTTCTGGAGCTCTTCAAGGAAGTGAAGCAGGGGAAGAAGCCCGAAGACACCAAGCACAGCTTTTGCGTTTCCAAAGAGCAGATAGAAACACTCGATCCGCGCATTGCGGAAAGAATTCGTAAGGAAGTGAGTAACAAAACCAAGGAGAAGAATGCCAAGAAACGCACAAAGCTCGTTGAGGGACTGAAGAAGAAACTGGAAGGCAAAAAAATCAGCAAGGAAATGTATGACGAGAAGTTGTGGCAGTTCGATAACCTCGTAGAAGGCCAAATCGACAACGAAGTCGCCAAGGCCATAGAGAAGGCGCATACCTATCACTTCAATCTGCAGAATTACCGGAGCAATTTGAGCGAAGAGCAGATCAAAGAATGGCAACAGACGATGAAGGGGTTGGATCCGGGCAATAGTTCCAAGATTGAAAAGAGATACCGTGAGCTACAAGATGCCAATCCTAAAGACGCTCTGCAGATATTGGCCTCTTTTGATATGAAAGACGGTATGCAGATGGATATCGCGAGGGAGTATTTGAACAGATTAGAAAAGAAGGACAATGTGATGGGAAAATTGAATGAGATTTTGAAGGAAACAAGACAATATCCATTTGTCGCTCTTTCTGACGTTCTTGTTCAAAGGTTAGAAAAAGTGCAAATCAACGAAGAGACTCTCTATAAACAAATTACGATTAAGCTGTATGGCAAAGGAATAACACTACGGCAGGAGATCTATGGACGGGATATCAAGGCGGATACTCAGTACCTTGCGCATACCGGCAATCTAGTCATGTCAAAAATTGATGCTCGTAGTGGTGCCTTTGCGGTTGTACCAAACGATTTGGATGGAGCGGTTGTTTCTCAGGACTTTCCTGTTTTTGAGATGCGAGCAGAAAGAGTCACACCACTATTCTTAGAAACAATCGTTCAATCAGAAAAGTTTTATGGTCAGATCGAAGCTCTTGTATCAGGTGCTACAGGAAGAAGGCGAACTGACGCAGAAACGTTCTTGTCGCTAAAAATCCCCCTCCCCTCGCTTGAAGTCCAAAGTGAAATCGTAGAGAAGATCGAGAGGCAAACGATGATTATTAAGGGGGTCGAAGGGATTGAGGAAAACTTTAAGGCACATTTAGGAAAGCTAAATTATGGGACAGTACTTTTGAAAGATATTTGTCAAAATTTAGATGGGAAAAGGATACCAATAACAGAAGGAGAAAGAATTCAAGGGGATATACCTTACTATGGGGCATCTGGAATAATTGACTATGTTAATGAATATATATTTGAAGATGATTTATTGCTTGTTAGCGAAGATGGAGCAAATCTAAAGATGAGAACATATCCAATCGCATTTTCAATAAGTGGAAAAAGCTGGGTGAATAACCATGCACATGTATTAAAGTTTGAAAATCGAGCAACTCAAAAATTTGTAGAATACTATCTGAACTCAATTGCACTAGAAGAATACTTAACTGGAACTACACAACCAAAACTAAATCAAGAGAGACTTAACAATATTCAAATCCCTTTTCCTCCTTTCGAAACCCAACGTGAAATCGTCGAGAAGCTTGATCGACAAATGCAGGCGCTGGAAGGTGTGCGGCTACTGAAGACAGAGGCAGAGAAGAGGATTGAGGAGGTGCTGGAGGAGGTGTGGGGGGATACTCCTACTTCTTAATCAATTATGTTTCTTCTTTTTCTTCATCGGCTTTTCTCACGTTTATGGCTCTGGTTTCATCGTTGGTGGTGGATCTCATATCTACTTGTTTTGACTGTAGCCATGGAAACCGGATTATGGATAATGAACTGTTTCAGTGATGTCCACATTCGCATGATCCCCCAAACGTTTGAAGATTTTGCGATGGCTCTAGGCGGTATTGCTGTTATCACCATTGCAGTTCGACAACATAAGGATGCTCGACTACAGCAAGAGGCAAGGCAGTATCCAGAGGTTGCAAGGTATACGGAATCTGGGACATTTTTGTGGGGACAATCAATATTTTGGCCGGATCGAAAAAATGATCTTCATAATATTTTTCGTTTCCGCATTTTTAGCGGCACGTTTATAACAAACATCCAAGGTTACATCTTGCACGAAGGATGGTTCTATCCTCTTCTTTTTCTAGATCCAAAAGTACTTGAACAAGCAAAGGAACAACAAGAAAAACGGATGACTCAGGGTGATGCTAATCCAGGCGTGGCAATTAGTGTTCCTCTTACTCAAACATATGCACGTGGAGACTGGCAACTTGTACCAATTCCAAATCAGAGCTCGAAGAGAAAGTGCTTACACGCTGGTCCTTATTACTGCATAATATTTTCGCTTCCTTCTGGGCGTAAGTATTTCTTGGAAGAGGATGAGCAATATCGTATGAGGCTTCAAGTTTTGGAGGATCATCTCCCAAACTGGAATAGGGATTATATTTCGTGGCTATAAAATTCTTATGTCTGAAAAGCATGAATTCCAGCTCTTCGGCCAAAAACAACTCGAAGCCATCTGGCATCTGCTTAGGGGGTTCGCTATTTCAACGCTCGGCACATTGTGGAACGTGGTACGTTCATTCTTGGACGATCTCAAAAAAGCGAAGGGTTTCTTTGAGAAATTTGGCGTAGCGGTTGCCGTTTTGATCGTGGGGCTGATTACATGGAATTCGTTATCAGATATGTATGGGGCCGCTTACCGCTTCATCTATCGTGACTGGTATGTGCAGCACTATCGCGGCATCGTAAAACAAGAGGCTGCGGCATTCTTCGATCTCTACAGCCGAAAATTTATTGAACGCGATTGCGACTTCATGCGAAAAGTAGGTGCGGACGAGGCCATGTATGACAATCTCGGCAGAACCGAGTACGCTCCCGATTCCTACAACTGCAACAATTTTTATAAGGGGATCAATGCGAAGTATTATCTGCCGTTCGAGATTGAACCCATCATCGAATCATTCGAAAAGCGGCGCATACGCGGAAAGGCTATTGTCGTACGTGTGATGGAGGATGGTCGGCACATTGCCAGTGCACAATATTTTGAGATATGGAAGGTCCATGATTGGGATTTGTGGCATTTCAATGCCTCTTCTAAGACTGGAAGCCCGAAGATTCCGCTCGAAACTACTACACAACTTTGACATGGGACTCCTTTCTACCATCCACCAGCTCACAATTCTTCACTTTGATTTTTACAAACGAGAACTGCATAACTCACCAACAGTTTGCTTGCACTCAAAGGTGTACACCCGTACACTCTCCCCATAACCTCCCCCTGACATTCCATTACATCCGCACCTGACTCACCCATGACCACTCTCGATGAATTACAGCGCTGGCTGACGCAGAAGGAAGATAACTCCTTGGAGTGCAAGGAGGCAAAGAACGGGTTCGATGAAGGGGAATTGATGGAGTATTGCGCGGCGATGGCAAACGAAAAAGGAGGTGTGTTCATCCTCGGAGTCGAACGTGGGCATCAGATAACAGGCACCACCGCCTTTTTGGAAACACTGGAGAAATTGCAGCATGAGTTATTACAGCAGCTTCGGTTGCGCGTTGAGATCGAAGAATTGCAAGACCCGAATGGACGCGTTCTTATTTTTCACATTCCCCGGCATTGCCCTCGCACGCCGGTGAAGTACAAAGGTCGATACTGGATGCGCGTAGGGCCGGTCAAGAAAGAGATGGACGCGGAGACGCTGCGAAAAATCTGCAATGAGTATGAAGACGATTATTCGGCAGGCATCGTTCCGGATCTCGAAATCACTGATCTGGATGAGCGAGCGATCACCATTCTCAAAGAACGGCGAGCGCGGCGGGAGGGCCGGCCGGAACTGGCCGTCGCGCCGACGGAGCAGACACTGCGCGATCTGGAGCTGCTCACGGAAAACGGCCTCACCTATGCCGCTCTCATTCTTCTCGGAAAGAAAGAGAAGATCGCCACGCACCTTCCGCAAGCGGAAATCATCTTTGAATGGCGTGGGAATCCCGGGAAGATAAGCTACGATTTTCGACGAGAGTGGAAAGAGCCGTATATGGTTGCCCTGAATGAGATCTGGGACATGATCAGCGCCCGAAACATACGCACGCCGTTCCAGCAAGGTTTTGCTGTTCCACTGGAAATCCCCGCCTTCGACGAAAATTCCTGTCGCGAAGCGATAAACAATGCAATCACCCACAGGGAATACCGCAGACCGGGCGCAATTGTGTTCATTCGGTGTTCTCCCCTGTCGTTTTCAGTGGTGAGTCCGGGGGGATTTCCCGAGGGGGTCACATCTGAAAATGCTCTGGAACGCTCGATACGGCGAAACCCTCGTATTGCTGAAACGCTTCAGCATACCGGACTGGTTGAACGTTCAGGGCAGGGACTTGATCGCATTTTTGAACAATCCATCCGTCAAGGAAAAGGGAAACCGGATTTTTCAGGCACCGATGAATTCGAAGTGCATTTGAATATCCCCGCGCAAGTGCGTGACCCCACATTCGTCCAATATCTCGAAAGAGTTGCAAATGAAAGGCAGATTACGTTTTCCTTTGAGGAACTACTGGAGCTGGAGCACATACGCACACAGGGCAGTGTGTCGTCACCGGCATATCGTGAGAATTTTCTTGATCTGAAATTGATTGAACAAGTCGGCAGAACAAAAAATGCGCGCTATGTGCTTTCGCGATCGTACTATGAACATATTGGTCGAAAAGGTTCACACACGCGCGAAATGGGATTGTCTCGTGACGCAAAGAAACAGCTGATACTGGAACATCTGCAAAGACATGGGCGGGTTCGAAGAAACGAATTACAAGATGCATTTCTAGGAACACCTTCCCAAATACTTTCTAATATACTGCAAGAATTAAGAAACAAAGGCAGTATCGTATTTTTTGGCTCCCGGAGAAATGGATATTGGGCCCATAATAAATCAAATATAACTATATCTAATTCGGAGACAAATGATGAGTTTATTGGCTCCAAAAAGCCAAATTAAATCAGATATATTTCTATCTAAAGTATACGTTCATACACCTCATGACCTCCTCCGCTTCCCCCATGATCAAAGAACGCTCCATCGTCATCTTCAACCAGAAAAACGTTCGCAGGCACTGGGATGAGAAGAAAGAACTCTGGTACTTCTCCGTCATCGATGTCATCGAAATACTTACGGACTCGACGAGCCCCCGGCGATACTGGAGCGACCTCAAGATCAAGCTCAAAAGCGAAGGAAGTGAAGTGTACGAGAAAATCGTACAGTTGAAATTAGTGGCTCCGGATGGCAAAGAACGGGAAACTGATTGTTTTTCTACAGAGGATTTGTTGCGGGTGATTCAGTCCATTCCCTCGCCCCGGGCGGAGCCGTTCAAGGTGTGGCTTGCGAAAGTCGGGTATGAGCGCATCGAGGAGATGGAAGATCCGGAACTCTCCATCGACCGAGCCATGAAAACATATCTGCAGAAGGGATACTCGAAAGAGTGGATCAATCAACGGCTCAAGAGCATCGATGTCCGTAAGGAGCTTACCGACGAGTGGCACGAGTGTGGCGTGAAAGAAGGACAGGAGTACGCCATTCTTACTGACGAGATTACACAGACGTGGGCGGGTATGAGTGTGAGGGAATACAAACAGTTCAAAGATCTGAAGAAGCAGAATCTTCGCGACAATATGACGAACCTTGAACTGGTGCTCAATATGCTCGCAGAAGCAACGACGACGGAAATCTCGAAGAAGAAGCAACCAAAAGGATTTCATGAGAGCAAGATCATCGCGCAGGAAGGTGGCCATGGCCTCCTCCGCTTCCCCTATGATCAAAGAACGCTCCATCGTCATCTTCAACCAGAAAAACGTTCGCAGGCACTGGGATGAGAAGAAAGAACTCTGGTACTTCTCCGTCATCGATGTCATCGAAATACTTACGGCCGCTTTTGAAGTAGCGCTGTCCTCGCTTCACGATCGTCTCATCGAGCTCGCTGTCGAACGTGGCAAGTATAAGCAAACAGGGCATCGGAGATATCAGCCGCAAAAGGAGCGGAAAGATGCGAGAAGAGTTGCCGCCTTTTTCGCAGGAAGAATGTCTGTCCGAGTCAGAGCATCCACGATGCGTTTCTTACCGCGTATAGCATCCGGCCACGGTCTCCCGCGACCGACGTGCAGCGCCGCAAAGTACGCATGACGCATCCAGTCGTCGATCTCGGAATGGAGACGATGGAATTCCTTGAAAGGAAGATCGCCCGATGCCTCGAAGAACACTGCAAACATGATATCGAGAAACCATGCGATTGCCGCATGTTCCTTGGTTCCGGGCTTGTGCCAAGATGCCGGCAGTGCGTCGCATCCATCGCCGGAGAGACAGCGATCCTTCATCGCATCGGGGATCAGCCGGTCGTTATCACTGAGCAAACCGCCGAAGAAGTGTTCATCGCATTCCTCCTGCTCCGTGAGAAGACTGCACCAGAGACACTCCTCGCGTTTTTGGCACAACGGACGTTCGCAGGGGCCGTCATCGTGAAAGGTGAATCCCAGTGCTTCCATGCCCCTGCGCTCCTCTTCCTCCGAGGTCGCCGTATTCATCACTTCATTCACCGCATCCACCCGCTCTTCGAATTCCCGGGACAACTCCAGCGCCTTTTGGTACTCATCGTAGGATGGAAACGCCTTTGGATCGATGGGGATGCCGAAGTCCATGCTCATAGAATGAAATGCCGCACTATTCTACCCCATGGAAGAGAGACCGGAATAACGCCAATTGTCCGGATGTGCACGTCATCGATGACCCTGAAAACAGCGCATTTTTAGCAGCAATCAGGCTCAACTTGTGCTACAATGCATGCATGAAATTTGGCACAGGAATCCCGCTCCGGCAGTTCTCCACCCACCTTCGCAACGACGCGGTACGGCATCAGATGATTCTCAATTGCGTTGAGCGGAACAGTGTCATCGAGGGATTGCCGCGATTCACGAAGAAAACACGAAACGAGTGTCTTCAGGAGATCAGGAAAGTCTCGCAGCATTGAGGGCTTCTCGGATGATCGCTGTCATCGGGTCATACTGCTTCAACATGGCTGCCTTTGCCGCTTCGATGTAATGCTCCCTCCCCGCGTCGGAATCGTCGTATGTCAGTAATGGCCTATCGGTCTGTGCACCGAGAAGATCGGTAACCAGCTTGATCGTGCGCGCATTCCCTTCGCGGAACGGATGGATCGCGAGGAACTCGCCCTGGATATGACCGAGTGCCTTGCAAAATTCCTGATCAGTTGAGAGAGAAGATGCCGGATACACCACCAACACCTCATGCTCAAACGCCTTCATCGCTTCACTCAAGTAATCCGGCGGCGGCCACGTCACCCCCGGCTTGCTGATCGTGACGGTGCGCCACCTGCCTGCCCACTCATAGAGATCGCCGAACACAACGCCATGGACATGCCGGATCAGCTCGGACGTGATCGGAGTGTCCGAACGGACTTCTCTGAAGAGCGATTCATAGGCTTTTGCGAGCGCCTTCTCTTCTTCGATGAAGAGCGCATGGAGTTCTGTAATTCCCTCCTTGTTTTTCAAAACCGTCTTGTCTGCATCCATGTACTCATTCTCCGGACCTCCGACGGAGTAGCGCGATGAGAATGCCGAATCGTTTGTTGTCATAGATCGAATTATACCGGATCTGGAGGGACCCTCTGAATCATATTCGACGCGTCATTTTTCTGATATGTCTATGCATCACTTTTCCGCATTTGGATGCCCCCAGTACTGTCCTAAACTGTCCGTTTTCACCCCCGACACCGAAGGCTAGACCCCCAAAAAAAATCGACCTTGCGGAGGGTCTCCGGGACTCAAACTCTGGATGTCAGACAGTGCTGCTCTGCCACCTTCAGAGCGTTAAGGATACACTGTTTGCATGCGTTCCCTGAGTCGCTCCCTCAATATTCTGCATGTCCTGAACGATGGATTTTACACAAGTTTTCTCTTATTCTTGCCGTTCCTCGCAGCGGACTTCGGCATGAACCTCACACAGGCAGGACTTCTGGGAACGATCGTGAATTCTCTGGGAATGCTTTGCGCACTTCCCTCAGGCTACCTTGCTATGCGGATTGGAGGCATGAGGCTCCTGATACTTTCGGCGATTTTGTATGGAATCGGATATGCCACGATGGGACTCGCAACTTCATATCTATGGCTCTTTCCAATCTTCATTGCGGCTGGCATCGGCTTTGCCCTATTCCATCCCGTCGCCTTTGCTCTGGTCACGCGGATCTCTCCGCCGCAGGAACGGGGAAAGAACATGGGGAATTTCACTGCAATAGGTGATGCCGGAAAGATCGGCATCTCCTCCGCGCTCACGTTCATTGTTGTCTCCATGGGATGGCGTTCCACTGCGTTGCTGTATGGAATGATCGCAATCGGATTGGGCCTATTCTTTCTGTGGCTTCATAGGAAACATGAGCACGAGGCAAAAGCCACTACACAAACAACTGATCTTCGAATACGTACCATCCTGTCACGTCCTCCGTTCCTCCTGGCGGTGCTCACATCGTTCTTTGATGTGTTCTCCAGTGCCTCCCTATTCGTATTTCTGCCATTTCTCTTGCTTTCACGAGGTATTGACGCCGCACTCCTCGGTTCATTCTCGGCTGTGTTCTTCCTAGGGAATCTTCTGGGAAAATCTGCACTCGGTAGATTTTCTGATCGGTTCAGCAACGCGAGCGTTGTCATCGTTTCGGAGTTACTGATGGCTCTTTGTATCATCTTGCTCGCCAGCTCAACGTCTGTGGTTGTCATCATTCTCACTTCAATCATTGCCGGCATATTCACCAAAGGCACTGTACCCGTCATTCAGACGATGATCGCAGCGGCATCAGATCATCATGGACACTTCGAGCGGTCATTCGCTGTTAGCGGATTCATCAATGCCATTGCACTTACTATTTCTCCCGTATTTCTCGGTTACATTTCGGATCAATGGGGCATTGTGGCCGCCTTCTATGCAATGGCTATCATTGCTTCACTAGCAGTGATCCCTGCCTTCCTCTTTCGTCTCACTGCCGTCAGGCGGTTGCGATAGTTGCGATATTTTTAAGGACCTGGAACCAGTGCACCATTGCCTCGAAGACACTTGTTTGAATACACCGTGGGGCTGCCATTGTTGTACTCACATCAAGAAATTCTCTCCCGTAAGCCATATAAGCGGGTTTGCTTGCCGATACTCACAAAAGCTCAAATTTTCGGTTTTTCGCTTTGTTCAAACGAAATCCCGAGTTCGATTCCCCGTTGGAGGAGGGTGAAATTTCATGACATTTTATTGACGTTTTAATCACCTTCCGATAGTATCCCTAATAGATAAAATCTATGTTCCAACCGAGATTCACCCTCACGCCGGCAATCGCAAAGGCACTCATGGAGATCGAGGCATGCCGCCAAGCGGTGACACGGCTGCCGCTCTCGATGCGCATGCTGGATTCACTCAGGAGAACCGCCCGACTCCTTTCGACGCATTTTTCGACGCAAATCGAAGGGAATAAGCTGAGTCCTTCGCAAGTGGAAGATGTACTGGAAGGCGGCGGCCGCTTCCCCGGCCGGGAGCGGGATGAAGCCGAGGTAAGAAATTATTACAAAGCCCAGGAATTCATCATGGAACAGATCGAGAAGAAAACACCGCTGAACGAAAAAACGCTCCGTACCATCCATGAACTCGTGATGTCCGGACGGAAAACGCCGACTGCATACAGAGACGGGCAGAATGTCATCCGGGACGGACGCAGCGGCAGGATGGTCTATCTCCCGCCGGAAGCGAAGGATGTGCCCGCTCTCATGAAAGATCTGATGGAATGGATGACGGGAGAGTTGAAGCGCAATGATCTGCCGATCCCTGTCATCGCGGGTCTCGTGCATTATCAATTCGCCACGATCCATCCCTACTACGATGGCAACGGGCGTACCGCTCGTCTCCTCACGACATACATCCTGCATCAGGGCGGGTACGGACTCCATGGCATCTATTCACTGGAGGAGTACTACGCGCAGCACCTGCAGGGCTACTACGATGCGTTGGCTGTCGGAACCAGCCACAACTATTACGATGGACGGATGGAAGCCGAGGTCACACCGTTTCTCACCTACTTCACCGTCGGTATGGCGGACAGCTTCGCCAAAATTCGCAGCAGAGCTGAGGAAGTGCAAAATGAACCAGATCAGATGAATGTTCTGCGGGAACTCACGCCGCAGCAACGCACAACGCTCTCGCTCTTCGCCAGAATGAAGAGGGTATCATCCAATGATGTGGCGACGTTCTTCCGCTCTTCCACCCGATCTGCCTCCGCGCTCTGCTTGAAATGGGTGGATGCCGGTTTTCTGATGATCGCCGATCCTTCGAAAAAAGCGAGGCGGTATCGGCTGACGGAGAAGTATGAAAAGCTGATTGCCGCTCGGATCACTGAGTGAGTACGGGAATACTCAAGACATCATCCCCGCACGAGACGCAGAAGTTTCGAATTGCCTCAACGATGGGCTGCCACCTGAAACATGAAGCACCGCACAATCAACACTCAACCGGAGTCATTCACGCCCGATACAACTCCCGCACCTCGAAGAGCAGCCAGTAGCCGATGACGGCACCAACGATTCCCATGAAACCGGAGTAGACGAAGATCAGGCTGACGACGGATGAGAGAGCGCTGAGAGTGGAACTGTAGAAGAGCAGGTTCCAGCCCTTCTTCAGGCGCTTGCCAAGAGGCCGGAATGCCAGCAGGCAGAGAACGGAGGAAACGGCGCCGCAGAGGAGAGACACGATCATGACCGGATTGACGGCCATCATCGGAACCACCGGAACGGAAACGACAAAAAACGTGGACATCATGACTGCCATGAATGCAGGGACGATGCCGAGGAGACCGACAATGCCCACGATCAGCGCAACCCACGGCGCGAACTCCGCGATGGTGGTACGAACGTGCGGCGGCAAATGAGGTGCGTTGGAGAAGACGGGTGCAAGTTGTGATTCGAGTGCAGCCATGCGTGCGGTGACTTGCTTCGGAATGTGCTCTTGATCGGGGACGGAGTTCATGGAGAGAGGGGAAGAGGTGAATAGTACTCTACTCCGGACAGGAGCATGCAGAACCATCGGTCTCCCGCATGTCCACAGATACGAAAAAGGCACCCGCGTCGGATGCCTTTTTGCAGTCATCAATGCAACGTCAGCGAACCGTCACCGGAAAGCCTGCGCTGCAGTTGTTATCGTCATACCGTTCCGGCACCACGTTGGTGCTGTCGGCACATGTGCGGAAATAGACCCTGGCGCCTGAAACGAACGGCTCATTGGCCGATGCCTGTCCGAGATCCGTCCATTCCGCCACCTCGTACTGTCCGCTGCGGACCAGCGGGGCGATGGACCGCGGAACTCCTGTCGTCGTCCAGCCGTCGGTATCATTCAGACGGTACTGCACGATCGTGGAAGTCGGCACACCCAGTACGCTTGCTCCGGCGGAGAAGAGAATTCTGACAGCGGTCACCACCATCGCTTTCCCCGGATTACCGGGCTGGACGGTGATGGAGTAGATGCGGATGTCGGGCAGATTGGGAGCGGACGAAGAGGAACTGCTCCAGGGTGCAGCGGATGAAGACGCACTCGCGGACACACTGGATGCGGACGATGAAAACGATGAAGACGTTCTCGGGCTGTCAACCGTCGGTGTCGTCATCACGGGAGACGACGACGAACCGGTTGCGGAGAGACGGAAATCAAACGACGCGCAGTGATCGTGATTGGCTTCGGGGATGGCGCTGTCAACGTTCACGCAAACCGTGACGCGATGAACGCCCGCGACCGGAACCCAGCTGATGCTCCGCGGCGAATCCTGCGTGCCCCAGCGGACGGAGGCGCGACCGTTCGTGGCCAGCGGGGAAACCGCACGGAGGAAGCCTGAGTAGTAGATGTTCTGTCCGGTGATCCCGGTATCGATGGCGAGGCGGGCGCGGGTGGCGTCGAATGACCGGTAGCCGCGGTTGATCACGGTGGCGCTGATCACGAAGTCCTGACCGACGCTGCCGGATGCGGGAACGACCGAGAGGTCGATGACGTCAAAATCCGGAAGGGTGGAGGCGGAGGACGCGCTGCCGGAATCGACGGGGACCGACTGGTACCCGCCGGGTGACGGAGAAGACGCGCCGGAAGAGTACGAGGAAGCCGTGCTGCTCGACGCACTCGATGAGGATACGGCTGCGTGAGTGACGGTCAGCAGACCCGAGACGCAATTATCGAGGTAGATGGATTCGGGAATGGAGGAATCGACATCGACACAGAGCTTCACGCGATGCGTGCCGACGACCGGCTGCCAACGGAGACTCTGCGGCACATCATCCGTACTCCAGCGGACAGCGAACCTTCCACCCGCGTCGAGTGACGGAACGAGACGCAACGTGCCGGAGTAATAGACGTCCTGTCCGTCATTCCCCGCATCGATTTCGAGACGGACACGCGTGTTCTGTGACACAGTTCCGCCGATGTTTACCACGTCCGCGCTCGCGGCGAATGCCTCGCCAAGAACAACGGAATCGGGCGTAATTGAAAGGCGCTGCATGACGAGATTGGGCATGCGACCCGTGTCGACCTGCTGAGAAGAGGCGCTGCTGGATTCCGATCTGCTAGAAGAAGAAGAAGAAGAAGAAGAAGAAGAAGAGGGTGGAGTGGAAGTGTCGGAAGGGGAAGATGAGGAGGCACTGGATGACACGGACGACCGGGATGTTATCGATCCTGCGACCGTGAATGCTTTCTCCTCGGAGCAGTTATTGTCGTCATCGCTCTCGTCGACGGTCATGTCGCTGTCGGCACAGGCGGTCGCATAGAACGATCCTGCGACGGGCGCCCAACTGTCGCGACTCGGTCTCCGGAAGAGGACATTCCTCGAGCGTCCCGCCTGCAACGTCGGAAGACGCACCTGCCACAATAGTTCCTCATTGCCGTTCTCGCCGTCCTCACCCTGAATATCGAGGGAGATGAGATTTGCATCGGCTTTGGCCGTGCCGCTGTTCTTCACGCCCACGACAACCGTGTAGCGTGCCATGCCGCTGCGCGGAATGGTAATTCTCGCGGGAATGATCCGGAGAGATTTGATGATCAAGTCAGGCAGGCGACCTGAGGGAGCGGAAGACGATGAAGACTCCGATGCAGACAAATCGGACGGCTCTGAGAAAGCACTGCTTGAAGAGTCGGTTCTCGCACTCGAAGAAGAACGCGAGGACGATGTCGCCTCACGCACGAAGAATGTCTGATAGTTACAATTATTCGCGTATGTCGATTCGACGAACGCCTCACCGGTCGGGTTGATGCAGACCCGGGCTCTGTAGGTACCGGCCGGAGGCGCCCATGGCATCGCTGCGGACTGCCACGCAATAATTTGCTGTCCGCCGGATGCAATGGGAGTGACTGAGACTGCAACCGCATGGTACGAGTACCGGTCATACATCGTGCTTTCCACGTCCAACGTCACATCGGCGGTGACGTTCACCGATCCTCCCCTGTTCCTGATCTGCGTTCTGATGATCGGCATCTGACCGGACGGAACGGACTCCGGATCTGCGATCACTTCAAACACGCTGTAGTCGGGCGGTGATCCGGTCGCGGGAGATGAAGATGAAGATGAAGATGAAAAAGAAGTAGAGGATGAAGATGAGGATCTGGAACTTGAAGTTGAGGATGCGAAGCTCGAAGAAGAAGACGAGGATCCGGTGATACGGAACGTCAGAACCCTGCAATTATTGTCAGCATTGCTGTCGCCGGGCACGCCGTTCTCATTGTCGATGCAGGCGGTGGCATAGTGCGTCCCCGGTGTGGGGACCCAACCGTTCTTCGGCGGAAGAACCGCACTGCTCCACACGGCCGTGTCGGTAGCGCCGGAGGCGAGAGGCTTGATGCCGTATCCCATGACGTCGCGGATGCCATCAATGTCCAATCGCACGTGTGCCCACTTGTCCGTTCCGGATGCAAGGTTCTTCACCACGACCGTCATCGCATAGCCGGTCGCATCCTGAAAGAAACGGAGATCCTGCAGGGAGAAATCGGGAACGGATCCGGCGATCTGAAACGTCAGATCCCGGCAGTTGTTGCCCGAATAACTGTCCGCGGGCACGCCGTTCTCGTTATCGATACAGGCGGTGGCGCGGTGTGTGCCGGGGGTGGGTGTCCAACCGTTGCGCGGAGCGAGGACCGAACTGCTCCACACGGCCGTGTCGGTAGCGCCGGAGGCGAGAGGCTTGATGCCGTACCCCATGACGTCGCGGGTGCCGTCGATGTCGAGGCGTACGTGCGCCCACTGATCCGTCCCGCCGGCCACGTTCTTGACGACCACCGTCATCGCATAGCCGGTCGCATCCTGAAAGAATCGGAGATCCTGCAGGGAGAAATCCGGCACGCCCGCAGGAGTGGCCGCGGGAGAAGTGAAGGGGACGGAGGAAGAAGACGCTGACGCAGCTTCCGCTGTCGAGACGACCGTAAACGTCACTGTTTTGCAATCGTTCAGACTGTTGGTATCCGATGTGTAATCATCCGGATCGGGCGACGGGACGAACAAGCACACGCGTGCCCTGTGCGTGCCGATCACCGGCGTCCAGTTGATGGGGGGAGGATTGGCCGTGTTGGACCAACTCGTACCCATCGTCCCGTTGACGGACAATCCCGAGATGATGCCGAGAGTACTGATTCTGTCGAACGTGCCGTCCGCGCCCTGATCGATGGAAAGCTGTGCGCGCGTCCGCTTCGTGCCGCGGACCGTGCCGATGTTGCGAACGGTCGCCTGGAACGTCACGACATCGCCCTGGTGGAGCTGTGCGGGGCGGATCTCCACGGATTCAACCGAGTAATCGGTCGGTGCCCGCTGCGCTGTCTGCGCGTGACCGCGTTCAGTAACGACTGCAAGGCACACAAATGCCGCAAGAAGAGGGAAGAGGACTGTCGCCCTCAACCGGAAAACATGTGTCATAAGAAAAGTAGGGAGAAATTTCTTCACATCCTATCGGGTAAAACCGCAGTCACAATTGCGAAACCGCAGATCTATGCTGATGTGAGGGAATGCCGCCGTCACTCACTGACCTTGCGAGACAATGGCGAATGAGTACGTTATTGAATGCTTCCGTGAGACGACGAATAGATTCACCATTGTTGCGCAGTCAGGATTCGTCAGTAACTTCTCAAAGAAATTTTGAATAATTCAAATAGTATTATATAATATTTTTATGACATTGGAAAAAAACCCACGATGGCGTACTAACTGGAATGAGGCAACCCCCGTTGTGGACAATCCTTCTGAAGGATCAACACTGTCGAATGCTCTGGAAACTTTCGGAGATAATTCGGAAATGGGGTACGGAGAAGGAGATGCAGTACGCATAGGATCGACAGTTAATGATACGGAAGATTTCGAACTCGGACCTCCGGAGTATCACTTCAGAGATACAAATGAACACAGCGGAAGCCAGGTCATCCATCCTGAGCGTTTTGTAAGCCCCGAACCACCACCGAAGTCGAACGTAAGAGAGAGAATGAATTTCTGGAGAATCCGAGTCGCTGCACTGATAGGTCGATGCCTGCGCCGAGTGAATACAAGACACCCTGCCACATCGACAGTCTCAGCACCTGAAAAATCCTCGTATGAGTATCCTGACATCCGGGGAGCATGGGACGACACGGTCGCATCGGATCTCGGATACCCCTCCGACGAAGCACCCTCCCAAGGAAAAGCGGAAATCATCTCCCCTGCAAAAAAAGATTCCTGAATCATCCCGGCACTAACCGAATGTCACCGTGAAGATCGTTCCCTGCTTCGGGACGCTCGTCGCGCCGATACGCCATCCATGCAATTTCACGATACGTTTCACCAGCGCCAGCCCGAGACCGTACCCGCCTCTGGCACGGGAAGAGTCGGCTTGGAAGAAACGGCTGAAAATGCGTGGCAGCATGTCGGGGGGGATTCCGATCCCCTCATCCCGTACCGTGAGCGATGAGTCCGTCAGACCGATGTGAACAGTGCCACCGGAGGGCTTGCTGAACTTGATGGCATTCGCAAGGAGGTTGCCGACGAGTTGCGTGAGGAGTGCACCATCACCCTGTACGTTCACCGCGGGATCGACGGCTCCGATGAGCTGCACCCTCTTCTCATTGGCGAGAGCCTGATAGCGGTCGATGGAAGAGAGGAGGAGAGAGGAGAAATCGACCGGTGATCGCTGGAGGTGAAACTGATCGAGGCGCGTGAGCTCGAGAAGCCGCTCCACCAGCCGCGTCACGTCGTCGACGTCCTGCTTCGCGGACACGATCCCCTCCTGCAGCCTGCCTGTCTTCAACGCAAGATCCAGTGACGATCGCAGAGCGGCCAGCGGCGTTCGAAGTTCGTGGCTGGCATCCTGCGTGAACTGCTCCAGCCGCGCCATGGTCTCCTCCGCAGGCCGCAGACTGCTGCGGGCGAAGAACAAACCGACGACGTAGGTGAGTGCCGAAACCAGGAGACTCACGAGGAAATAAATGCCGGCGCGCAGAGGCGTTTCCCCTCTCTGCCAGCGATCGATCTCGGCGATCTGGACGATCTGACCGCTCCTGCCGGGAGGACTGGTGAGAATCGTCACCTGCTCATCGCCGACAATGATGTGTGAGATGCCGCGGGTGCGCGGAACCGGAACCGACGGGAACAACGAACCCGAGTACAGAGTCTCGCCCGACGCATCCGACACGCGGACACGCTCCATGAGCTGGGGAGGCATGCGCGGAGGGAACACAGGCGATTCGAGTTCCAGCCACTCGAGTGCCGGACGTGACATCCGCTCGAGACGATTCAGACCCTGCCTCCGTGCATTGCCGAAGTCGGCAACCAGAAAAATCGCTCCGTTCACCATGAACAGCAGAAACACGAACGCAGTGAACTGCCGTGCGATGCGGTGGCTGATGCCTCGAAACATGAGGGGGAGGGAATAATGAGGAAACGAATGACGGATTATTAAATGGTTAAATTGTTCAATGGCTAAATTGTTAGAAGAAAAGAATAGTCGATACTTGCAGGAAAAAAATCAAGAGAACAATGTCACATTGTCACGATTCAACCATTTGGCACCATATACCCTTTGCCCGGAACGGTCTCGATGGCGCTCTTGCCGATCTTACGACGAAGATAAGCGACGTGCACATCCACCGTCTGTGAGAACATCAGCTCATCTCGTCCGCCCCACACATGTTCGATGATGCGCGGACGATCCTGGGCGACGCCCTTGTTCCGCAGCAGAAACTCCAGGAGCGCGAATTCCTTCGGCGACAGATCCACCTTCCGATTCCCCCGCAGCACCTCACGCGTGTTCGTGTCCATCGTCAGTTCTCCGGACGTCAGCACGGGGCTGCGGTCGGAACTCTTGCGGCGGAGTAGAGCCCGAACCCGTGCGCCGAGCTCATCCAAATCGAACGGCTTCACGAGGTAATCGTCCGCGCCGATGTTGAGACCGTGGACGATCTCCTGTTGTTTGGTTCTCGCAGTCAGCATGAGAATGGGCATGTTTTTGCGACTCTGCCGCAGCAGCGCACAGATCATGTACCCGTCCATGCCGGGAAGATTGATGTCCAAAATCAGCAGATCGGTCTCCTGCGTCATGGCCAGCTCAAATCCGTCTTTGCCATCGTGTGCGACCGTGACGGCATGATGATCCATTTCCAGATACGTCTTGATGTTCTGTGCCAGCTTCTCTTGATCTTCGATGAGGAGAATGTGCATTGAGACGGAAGGTGATTGGATGCTTCATGGTACTGCACTCGAATTAAGAGTGGATTAAGAAACGGTGCAATTGTCGCTGCCGAAGGAACAAGAAACCTTAATCCCGTCTTAACCCGTGCATTCTATACTGAATGTGGTACAGTATTCCATCCGCTTCCTCTGGCTTCCATGAGCCGTTTTCAACCCCGATCCTTTGCTATCGGCATCCTTGCCGGTGTGCTGATTCTCGTGCTCTTTCGGGGAGGAGTATCACTGACCCGGATCATCACATCGTCGTCATCCAAAACGGCATCGTCACAGCAACGCTTTCGCAGCGGCGGACCAGGACTCAACATCGGTGCGATGGCGGAGCAACTCGGAATGACGCGATCTGCATTGGAAGAAGAACTGAAAACGGGAAAGTCACTGCGCGATATTGCGACGGAACGCGGGATTGATTTTGCAACGCTGCGCGGCGGTCGGACCGGCAGCGGATCACTGCGGGGCGGTAGCGGCGCATTTCTTCGAAGCGGCAGCGGAGAATTCCTCCGTGGAGGAACCGGATCCTTCATGAGACGAAGCGGCAGCGGCGCGAGTATGAAAGGCAATCGACCGGTCAATGACATTCCTTCCACCCCGAAACAATAATGGACACCCCCAGCACCATCACAGTGTCTCCGGCACCCGTCACGTGGATGGGGCGGATCAAGTCGTTCATCCGGACGATATCGCTCTGGAATTTCAGCGCAGGACTCGCGACGTCGTTGATTCTCGGCGGCGGCTACCTGTATTACGCCGGAAGCGCGAGCGGAACTGAAGCAACCGTAAATTTCAGCATGGTTGAGCGTCGCAGCATCGTTACAGCAGTGAAGGCCGTAGGGAAAGTGACGTTTGCGAGCGCACAGGAAATGCGGTTCAACATCAAAGGAACGGTGACCAAAGTGAATGTGCGACAGGGAGACACGGTGAAGAAAGGCGACGTGATCGCGGAGCTCGACAAGACCTCCGTCATGGCGGATCTCCGTCAGGCGGAGCTGGCCATCGGCGCGAGCAACCTCCAGCTGCAGCAACTCAGGAGCAGCAAGGAGAAGAGCGTGCAGGACGCGCAGAGCACGCTGGACGTGCAGAAGCCGAAGCTCCCCTCCGGTCTGGCTGCCGCAGAGCGCGCAGTCGCCGAGAAACAGACGGCACTCGATCAGGCGACACTGGATTTGAAGAAGCAGAAAGACACCGAACTCCAGAGTCTGGCGGGAACGACACAGGACATACTGGTCGGATCGGAGAAGCTCCTCGATTCCACCTACAGCGTCGTGACGCGCAATACGGGCTCGCGCCCCCTGCTCACGCAGAACACCCCCACTCTCACCATCGATCACCTCCTCTATAACGACATGAATGCCGCCAATGCGGTGGAATTCGCCTACCTCAAGGCCGTCGCAATCGCCCAGCAGATGCGCAAGCAGTACGGCTCCCTCGGCACTCAGCGCGACCCCGCCATCCTCCTCCGTGCACTGTCCGATGCGCATGCGCTGGCACTTGCGACATCCGACTTGAGCGAGAAAACCTACACCATGCTGCAGGGGGCGACGACGGATGTGCACAATTTCTCCGCCGGCGATCTCAATACGCTCAGGAATACGGTGAATACGAACCGGGGAACCGCGACGGATCTGATCGCACAGGCGGACACGGCACAGGCGAATCTCCAAGCGCTCTCTGCGGGCAATGGCATCCCCAGCATCACGCTCAAGCAGAAGCAGGATGCGGTGACGACGGCGCAGAACGCACTGAAACTCGCACAGGAGAACCTCGCAGTGGTTGAGACGCAGACGCCGGGAGACCTGACGTCGGCCGAGCAGGCGCTCCGGGATACGCAGTCCAGCACCGACATCAACATCCTGCTGAAGCAGAACAGCATCTCGCAAGGACTGACCGCGCTACAGAAGAGCAGGAAGACGCTGGACGATTACCGGCTCGTCGCTCCCTTCGACGGCGTCATCCGCCACATCGACTACAAGGTCGGGGACAATTTGCTCGATACCGGAGACACCGAATACCTCACGATCGAAAATCCGACGACCGTCGTCGTCACGATCCCGCTGGATCAGGTGGACGTCATCAAGGTGCGCGTCGGATTGCCGGCGACCGTCATTTTCGATGCGGTGCCGGGGCAAACCTTTCAGGGCACCATCAGCGAAATCGACCCGACCCCTATCACGACGTCAGGCGTCGTCTCGTACAACGTGGAAGTCTCACTCCCCTCCCCCGAAGGACTCACGATCCTCTCCGGTATGACTACGACGGTCACCGTCGAGACATCGCGCAAAGACAATGTTCTCGCGATCCCGAGTCTTGCGATCCGATACGTCGGCGGCAGGGCGACGGCGCAGAAACCCGATGGAACAACCGTATCCGTCTCGACCGGAATCACCGACGGCAGGTACACGGAAATCGTGACGGGTCTCGAGGAAGGCGACACGGTGACATCGGTGAATCTCGCGAACACCGGAACAAGCAGCAGCGCCAATCCCCAGCAACTGTTCCGACTCGGCGGAGGGGCTCCTCCCGGCGGCCGGTAAAATATTTCTGTGCAGACGCCCGATCGGGCGTCTCTACAACCATCAGCAGATCCAAGCCATGATTTCACTCACAAACGCCATCAAATCCTACCCGCTCGGGAAGGAACGGCTCGTCATTCTCAAGGGCATCACACTCACCATCGATGCCGGTGAGTTTGTGGCAATCATGGGACCGTCGGGCTCGGGGAAATCCACCCTCATGAACATCATCGGACTGCTGGATACGCTGTCCGACGGTTCGTACACACTGGAAGGACGGGAAGTGGGGAGCCTGAAAGAGAATGATCAGGCGGACGTGCGCAGCAAACGCATCGGCTTCGTCTTTCAGGCGTTCAACCTCCTGCCGCGAATGGACGCGCTGAGGCAAGTGATGCAGCCGCTGCTCTATCAGGGAATCCACAGAACCGAAGCGGAAAAACGGGCAAGGGAGGCACTCCATACCGTCGGGCTGAGCGAACGCATCTCACACAATCCGAATGAACTTTCGGGCGGACAGCAGCAGCGCGTCGCCATTGCAAGAGCGATTGTGACCGATCCTGCGCTGATCCTTGCAGATGAACCGACCGGTGCGCTCGATTCGCAGACCGGAAAAGAAGTGATGGGAATTCTGACGAACCTGAACAAACTCGGGAAAACGATTGTCATGGTGACGCACGAACCGACGGTGGCCGCATTCGCACATCGGACAATCCACATTCAAGACGGACTCATCCTTACCGACCAATCATGAACATTCTCGAAAATATCAGGAATGCGCTGGGGGCAATCAACAGCAATAAAATGCGTTCGGGTCTCACCATGCTCGGCATCATCATCGGTGTCGCCTCGGTGGTGCTGATGGTGGCCATCGGACAGGGGGCGCAGCAGAGCGTCACGTCCCGCATCCAGAGTCTCGGCACGAATCTGATCCTGATCTCGCCGGGTAACCCGAACCAGACCAATGTCCGCGGAGCGGGAGGCGGAGCGAGCACGACAAGCCTGAATGCCGATGATGTCATCGCCATCCGCGACACTGTGACCGGCATCAGCGGACTGGCTCCGGAACTCCAGAGCAGACAGCAGGTGATCGTGGGGAACAAGAACTCACAAACGAGCATCGTCGGCACGACGCCCGACTATACGACGGTACGCAATGCACCCGTCGCCGCCGGATCGTTCATCACGCAGGAGCAGGTCGACCAAGTCGCGAAGGTGGCTGTCATCGGCTCGACCGTCGTGACCAACCTCTTCTCCGGAAACAGCAATCCGATCGGCGAAGACCTCCGGATCGGCAACAATATCTTCACCGTCATCGGGATCCTGCAGACAAAGGGGCAACAGGGTATGACGAACTCGGACGACATGATCATCATCCCGCTCACGACGATGCAGACCGCCATCAGGGGGCAGAATGTCGTCAGCTCCATCAGTGTCTCCGTCGCAGATCAGAGCACCATGACCACAACGCAGGAACTCATCACCGCGGTACTTTTAAGCAAACACCGGATCACCGATACCGCCAAGCAGGACTTCACCGTGCTCAATCAAGCTGATGCCGTGGAAACATTGAATCAGGTGACACAGGTTTTCACGCTGCTTCTCGGAGGGATCGCAGCCATCTCGCTCTTAGTCGGCGGCATCGGGGTCATGAACATCATGCTGGTGTCGGTGACGGAACGGACGCGCGAGATCGGCATCCGCAAAGCCATCGGTGCGAGGAAGCGCGACATCCTCACACAGTTCTTAGTCGAGTCGACGGTCCTCAGTGTCCTCGGCGGGATCATCGGCATCCTGCTGAGTGCCGGAGGATCATGGATCGTGAAGTCGGTCTGGAGCCTGAATGCGGCGATCTCCACCTCGTCCGTCATCATGGCCTGCGGCTTCTCCATCGCCGTCGGCATCTTCTTCGGCATGCTGCCCGCATGGAAAGCGGCGACGTTGCGGCCGATAGAGGCGCTGAGGTATGAATAATATTTCCGCAGCCGGGACGCCGCGTCCCGGTGATTCGGCGGCTACCGCCACCGTCTGCGACACGGTGTCGCAGCTGCGGAAAAAAGATGCTGCCTTTTGTTCCAATCATTCATTTTCAATTTTCCATTTTCCATTATCAATTATTCCCGATCACCACCTTCGCATCCAGTATCGTGATCCCCTTTTCCGTCACCAGCACCGGATTGAAGTCCACTTCGCTGATCTGCGGACACTCGGTGACAAGTATCGAGAGCGATGAAATCAATTCCGCAAATGCATCGATGGCGAGCTGTGCCTTGCCGCGCATGCCGAGCAGCAGCTTCCAGCTCTTGAGCTCGGGAAGCATCAAGTACACATCGGGGACGGAGACCGGCGCGACGCGGAAGACGGCGTCTTTGAACAGTTCGGTATAGATCCCGCCGAGACCGGCCATGACCAAATGCCCGACGCTGGGATCTTTCAAGGCACCGGCGATGAACTCGCTGCCGGGCGGGAGTGATTGCTGAATGAGTAAACCTTGAATATGAGCGTTCGGCGCACGCTTCTTTACATTGGTGAGAATTTCCTCGCAGGCGACTCGCAATTGATCTTCATTTTTCAAGTTCACCCGCACACCGCCGATGTCCGTCTTGTGGAGAATGTCTTTCGAACTGATCTTTGCAGTGACCGGATAGCCGATCTTCGCTGCGATCTTGACGGCTTCGGCCGGAGTCGCAGCAACCTCCGCGTGCGGCAGCGGCATGTGGTAGAGCTTCAGAAGGCGGTTCGTCCGCTCCTCGGATAAGAGTCCGCGCTCCGCACCCTCAAGAATGGCAAGCGCCTGTTCCGTGCGCTTCGGATCAAGCTTCACGGAGCGCTGGACGCGACAGACGTGCTCGTTTTTGAAACGGAGTTCGCCGAGCATCTGCACGGCGACCTCGGGCGAAGGGAAATTGGGGATGCCGTGGGAGTGCAGGTACGAAACGGCTTCACGGACTCCGGTCTCACCCATGAAACATGTGACGACCGGAAGCAGAGACGATCTCTTGCGTGTCTGGACGATCGCCTTCGCGATCTCCGGCGCCGGCGTCATGATCTGCGGTGTCAGCACCACGACGGCGCCGTCGACATTCGGATCCGCATCGACCGCCTTGAGTGCAGAGACAAAGCGATCGGCCAGTGCGTCTCCGAGGACGTCGATCGGGTTCTTCGTACTGGCGGACGGCGGCAGCGCGGCTTTGAGAATCGCCTCTTGCTTGGACGACAGCGACGGCAATGTCAGACCCGCATGTTCCGCGGCATCGGCCGCCAGCACCCCGGGCCCTCCCGCGTTCGTAATGATGGCAATGCGGGAAGACGGCAGCACCGGCTGTGAAGACAGCGTCCGGAGAAGATCGAGAAATTCTTCCGTCGTCGATGCCCGACGCAACCCCGCTTGAGACACAATGGCACCGACCGCGGCATCGGAGCCTGCGAGCGCGCCGGTGTGGGATGACACCGCCCGTCGCCCGCCCTCGCTGGTCCCGCTCTTGAGGATGATGATCGGTTTTTGACAACCAATCCTCCGAGCCAGCTTCAGGAATCGCTGCCCGTCACGGATGTTCTCCAGATACAACCCGATCACCGTCGTCTCCTTGTCCTCTCCCGCGATCTCCAGAAAATCACACTCGTCCATCATCGCCTTGTTGCCGAGACTGACGAAGAAGGAGAACTTCAGACCGATGCTGTCGGCACGATCGATGAACGCATCACCGATAGCACCGGACTGGCTCAAAAGTGCGACACCGCCGGCTGCGGGAATGTGCGGTGCGAACGACGCGTTCATCCCGATCTTCGGACGGATCAACCCCAGACAATTCGGACCCACCAGCTTCATCTCGTATTTCTTCACGATTCCGATGAGCTCTGATTCCAATGTCTTGCCCTCCTCTCCGGCCTCGGCAAATCCGGCACTGATCACCACCAGCGTCTTCACGCCCTTCTTCCCGCATTCATCCGCAAGCTCGCAAACCGTGGCAGCAGGAGTGACGATCACCGCCATATCGACCGGCTTCTTGATCCCGGCAATGGAGGTGAATGACGATTTGCCAAGGATATCGCCGCCTTTCGGGTTCACCGGAAAGACGCCACCGTTAAATCCCTGCGTCACAAGGTTCCGGAAAATCAAATGCCCCACTTTCTTCGGATCAGCCGACGCGCCGATGACCGCGATGGACGAGGGGGTGAGGAGGGGCATCGGGAGACAGTGTAGCAAGACGACAGAGAGAACCGAATGGCTATTCGGATGCAGCCCGGATGAGAGACAACGTCTCCTGTTTCAGACGAGTACGCATGCGCTGAAACTCCTCGCTCGTAACCAGCGTGTTCAGATCCTGATCAACGATGGTCTGCGTTACCCTCTTCTCGATGAAATCATGCAATGTCCGGAAGAAGACAGCGAGAGAATATCCCGTTCGCTCGCGGATCACAGCCTCGTTCCACGGAAATCCATTGAACAGGAAATGATGGATATCGTAGATGTCGCGTCCCGCAACGGAGCCGTGCAGGGCGAAACGATCCAAGGGAGTCACGAGTTTGTGCGCAACCATCGTCGGAATCGTATGACATGGAATGAATCGATCGATGTCGGGAAAACGGACAACTTCATACGTGTTCGCGGCGGACGGCGGTACCGTGATGTCGACGGCAATGGTATTGCGGTGACCTTTCGGACTGTCGTACCGGACAAAGTACTGCGGAACGACAGCACTCTGATCTTTGATAGTCAGACCGATCGCGGAAAAAATTCGCTCCAGAGATCGCCGAACGAGAGGAGTCCCTTCCTTCGTGAGCAGATCAAAATCCAGATCGACGGAAAACCGGTCGAGCAGTCCGCGGAGAGCCGCACACGTTCCGCCTTTGAAGCGCAAGTGCTCCGTGAGATCGCGATCGTCGGCAATCGCGGAGAGCAACCGGAGGAGCCATGCGCGGTGAACGGTGTCACGCGCGTGCGGAATCAACATAGCGATTGGGGGTGAGCGGATAGCCGATGGTCTGCTGGAGCGTGCGAAGTTCATCCCACGGTACGGGATGATCGATGTGGTAGTGAGGATCGAACGACAGGAGATCCGCAAGCGCGCGGAGCGGAGATGCCGTGAGCACCCCGTTCACCATGCTGATGCCGGCGGGATGATGGAGGAACTCGCTCTTCAACCTGCGGCTCACGTACCGGTGGCCGGACATCGTGAAACGCCGCGATACGCCCGAGACGAACGTGGTCGCGTCGATGTTCTGGAGAATGAAGCCCTCCGAAGCGAGCACCGTCTCGGTACTGAGGTAACAGTAGCGGTGCAGACATGCCGCACCGAGCGTGACGGGATCGATCTCCTGCGGCGTGCGGAGCGAGTAGAGTCCGCGATGCACGCGGTACAGGAGACCGGAGCGGAGATACCGGCTGATCGTGACACGCAACGTATTGGGATTGCGGATCCCAAAGAGCAACGCCAGATCGGCGGTGTGGAAGAGCGTGACGCCGGTGGCCGCAAGTGACGCGATTCGCTTTGCCGTTACGTTCTTTGATAATGTACTCATATGTACATTATAGAGCAACATAGCGATTGTAAGCAACCACAGGTCGAAAGAAGGTTGCTACACGAAAGCCGACGCGCCGATGACCGCTGTGGGCTGGGAGTAGAATGGATCTCGATGAAAATATTCACCTGATCACCCGCCTTGGAGAAGATCACCACCCTGACCGGCACCAATGGTTCCACCGAATTTTTCCCTGCTCACCACCTTCTTTCCTGATTTCTTCTCCAGCTCCTTCCGGGCATTGCCGGCGACGCTGCCTCCGTCGACCGCCGCAATCTTGTTCTCCTGGAATCCCTGCGCGTCTTTCCCCCGCGCGATTTCCGTGGTCGCCGCTTCGCCGAGCATGGAGAAAATCAATTCCAGATCATTCATATGATCACGGAGATTCTCCCGCTTGAGTCCTTTGACGTTCTTGTACTCGCTTGGCGTGAGACCGAAAGCCGCTTTCGAGATCTCTGATGTGAGAATTGCGTACTCTCTCGCCTCCTTCACGCCGCGCTGATTCCACTCATCGGTCAGTTCTTCGCGAATGGCAATGCCGCGCATGCGCTTTTCGATCCATGGATCAGGGTATCCCTTCGCCTTGTAGAGGGCTCTCGTGCGCTTGGTACCCAACTCCGGATCTTCGATTTCCTGCACACGCTCATAACCGACTTTGGCAAGCCAGCGCTTGAACGGCTCGGCTTTCGGCGACGGGATGGATTGGATGATGCGGAAGATGCCTTCGGTGTTGGCGCAGTTCATTTTCTGGAGACCTCCTTTCGTCTGCACGTCAAGGGTACGTACAAATTGTACCCACCCTTTTTCCAGTTCAGGATCACGATCCCGCATTTTTTTGATGTACTGTTTGACGTCGGATGAAGCAATAAGCGCAAGAACAATATCTTCGACGACAAACCACCACTCATTGTCGTGAATGATCCTGCGGATCTCGTCGCCGTGAAAGAAGGCGATGCGTGTTTCGGGAGAAGAGTGTTCCATAGGTGCTCGATTGTACACCTTCGTTCGCTCAGCGCAAGACAAATCTTGGTTGTTTCTCTGCAAGAAGTGACGGGGCGATGATTGCGACGGACGAGGGGACGGGAAGATGCACCGGAAAACAGTGATGCAAAACACCATCGAGACCCGACTGGTCAGTTGGAATTCGGTGGATGCTGCTGTGACGAACGAAGCTGCGCAGTACCCGTTGCCTGGAGTGCGTCGAAAATGTCGTCACGAACACCGACCGCACGGACACCTGCCTCCTCGATGACACGATAAAAATTCTCCACTTGTCCTTGAGCTCGTTGAAATAAATTCAGTACAACCGGTTCGGCTCCGAGATTCTGCGAAATCTCATCCCGTGGAAACCGCAAAATGTTTCCGGAGAACCCGTTCCCCCATGCAGATATTTTCTCACTGTCGATTGCCGGTTCATCACGTAGTTCCTGAACAATATTCTCCATCAATACTCTATATTTATCAGCACCACCATGGTCCATATCGTCGAAATTCAAAGTGCATACTGACTTCAATCGTTTCAGGAGACTGTCAATGTGCGCGATGCGTTCTCTTATTTTGGCAGTTTTCACCCACTTCTGCTCGAGTTGCGTTTTTTCCTGTACGAGTGGCTGAACGATCTCATCTGCGAATGCCTTGGCTGCCTGAAGAGATGCTTGAAATTGTCTCACGAACGGTTCACGAATCCTTGCACGTGTATCCTGCAAATTTTTCGCATTCACCTCAACGGGTGCCGATGAAGGAGCCTTGGAAGAAGTCGGCGCCATGGCAGGACGTTGAACGGCTGCAGGATTGATCCTGGGAATGTTCGGACGTGGTGAGGGCACGACGAAAGGAGCGACGACTGGGCCGGATGGCGCAACCGGAGAAGGTACCGGAGGTTGTGAAGACGGTCGAACATTGGCCGTAATCCTGGGAATCTTTGTTGGATCCGGACGGGATGCCGGCTGAACAGCAGGGGAAGGTGTTGCAACTGTTCGATGAGGTGGTGGTGACGGTGGCGCAGGTGGAGCTTTGCGCGGTGGAGTTACAGTAACCGGCGCCTGATTGGCACGTTCCGTTTCGAATTGTTGATGCCTCGCAAGAGATGTGAGATTGCCATAAAATCTGCCATGATCAATGTTGGTTTGTGCTTGTACCGCCTCTATCACCGCCTCCGGAGTAATGCGTCCCGTCTCCAGTGCGGCCTTCACCTCTTGCTCTGTCATCTGCCTGCCGTGCAACGACAGCGTTGGCGTATCGGTCTGCTGCGGAACAGATGAGGGAAGTGAAGATGGAGTTTGTGCCGCAACATGACGATCGTAGTCCGTCACTGAGATTCTCCTTGGTGTCGCTCTCGGATCATTCTGCAAGCGAATCAGCACAAAATCTTTGCCCATTTGCATGACAACATACGGTTTCCCTTCGATTAACACCGGCGCAATCATATTTTTCTGAGGCGCCCCCGCCAAGCCCGCATCCAGCAGCAGTTTCGCCTCCCGCATTGCCTGCTCATGCGCCTGGGCTTCGGGCATCCCTTGCTGTTGCAACTCCGCTCTGATGGCATCGTAGACCGTACCCAGCTTGGGAATATTTTTGGCCATGTTGCCTTCGTCGATCGCACCCGGCAACTCGTGCGCCTTCTGAATGGCATCCTGCACTTCCGAAGAGATCGGACGATTAAGCAAACTGCCTGCCAGCACAAGACGTAATGCATGCGGAATATCACTACCATGCTGTTGTAGTTTGACCTTCATCACGGCAGGATTATTCTTGGCTTCATCGATACTATCGAGCAGTGCTTGTTCATGAGGGGATTCTGCTCTGGAAAGCTCTCGGTAATCCATCTTTCCCATCCCTCGCAAGGCAGAAATGAGATCTGGTTGTTTTTGGTAACCGTTCCAAAGCGACCAGAGTGGATCGCTCCGATCCGGATACGATGACGGATCTTCAGTAACCTTTTCCAGAGCCTTCTGGGCTCGACGTCCAGAGAACCAATAGCCCAAAGGTAATTCTCTCTGGGCAACATCCGGTCGCTTGGCGTGGTAGAACTGCCAGACCCCATAGGCATCATCTGACGTGCGATCAGGATCGCAACCAAGCACTTCGCCATGCACAGTTGCAACTTCCATCGCAATATCATAGAGCACGGGACCATATCCGTGTGTCGCATCAACAGAGACCACTCGCATCAGGTGGGAATCGTGAGTGAGCTCGCAAGAAAGATTGCCAATCGTTTTCCCTTCTGCAATAAGACTGACTCTGATTCTTCCTTCCGAACGCCTGACCACCACCTTCGAATCCGGCAGGGCATTGATTTTTGCCAATAATTTATCGGAGAAATGCTCCACGCTGTCAGAACGCGGCATCTGAAGTCGCACAGGATCGGATAGCCAGCTTTTACTGGGCAACTCCCACTCCTCATATTCATCCAACGACGACTGGTCAGCTAAAGGACGTGGGGGTGTATCAATAGAAGTTGTTGCTCCTGCTACCCCCGCATCCCGTAGCAGCGTCTCGCCTTGAGGCTTGAAAGCAAAAAGCGCGGTCGACTGATCAAATCCTCCAGAATTGTTCAAAACTTTTACTTCGCCGTCACTTTGCGCTTGCCCGGTTTGATCAAATCCTCCATCGGAAAGAACGTGCCCCAGCGTATCGCAAAGAATAATCGATGTAGCCCGTTGCTCTCCGGAGATTTCCTGTCTGAGTCCTCTCCTCGCCGTAATATAATCTGTCGTCCAGTGCTGTTCCGGCGCGGGGGATGCGGCTGGCTGGGTTCTTCGGAATACGACGACGTACCGGGGATCATATTTGCCATTCCTCGCATACAAGAGAGAGTTACGGATATACAATTGTTGTGCTGCAGGATCTGGCACGGTACGGGCAAACACTGCGGCAAATTCCGGATCCATGAAGCAGTCAGATGCTAGAAGTTCAGGCATTTCCTGCTTCCAGCGTTCCATAGTGTTCGCCAGAGGCGATCCGCGTTCAGGTTGCGCGAATCCCATGGCGCCGCCGGGTCGTTCACTTCTCCTGCCCGGAGCATCGCTTTGCTGATGCTGATGGGTACCAACCACACCCTCCCCCTCCCCCTCCCCCTCCACCTCCGGCATCAGCTGCGCCTTCTCCCGCTTCCCGGTCGGTTTGCCGTCATCACCCAGAACCGGATAATCGACGGACATATAGCCCTTGCCGAGATCAGTCACGACTGCGCCGTTCTGCTCCAGATCCAGCTTGATTGCCTGCGCTCTCGCCGGAATATCCTCCTTGGACTTCACAGCGAATGGCATCGTGGACTTCCCGATGCGCGTACCCTTCGCGATCATCAGAAGAACAGCCGCGACGTTCCCCCAGCCGACGGTTCCATTCACTCCCTGCGTCGCCGCCAGACCGGTGGAGAGATTGTTAAGAAACTTCTCCAATCCATTTTCGAGCAGTTCGTCACTCGCCTCATCAGGAAGTTCCGCTCCTGCCTTCTGAACCACCTGCTTGATGAATTGTTTGAAATTGCCGGCGCGTGCCAGCGCCTCTTTGTTCGTATTGAGCCGCGTCAGCAATCGTGCGGCGATCTTCATGATGTCGCTCTTTGCAGCAACCCGCTCGACAATCCTCGTGTTCTGCAGGAGACGGGAAAGCTGCGTCGCACCGAAAGAACCGAGGCCGATGGTTGCGTAGGTGGTGGCAAAACTGAATGCGAACTCTTTGGCATAGGGATTCACGACATCTTTGAGGAACGTGAGCTCCTCGTACTGCCCCGTCTCGGCATTGAACACCTTCTCATTCTCCATCCATGCCTGCCCCCATTTGCCCAGTCGTGATCGTGCGGTGAACGTTGCGCGCCCTTCGCGCACATCTGCATCACACAGCTGATGACCGTAGTAAATGGCTTCCGCCGCGAGTTCGGAACCGATCATGCCTCCTGCGGCACCTGCGGCGGCGCTTGAAACGCCGATCACAAACGGTATGGCGGCCAGTCCGCCTGTTGCCAAGCATGCTGCAGTGACTACCGCTGCGGCGGCAACGGCTGCAATCAGCGCAGCTGCAATGCGCGGAAATTCATTCGTCCAGAAGTTGAACCATGTATCCGCCGCGAAGTTCGACTTGTCGGTGATTTTTTCGAGAAGATTCCTTGTCTCCGGACTCCGGAGCATGGCGATGAAGCCGTCGAGAGCCTTCACCTGACGGTCGATTTCCTGCTCTATGGGTCCGAGTGCGACGCCAAGGTCGGCTCGTTTGAGCGCAAGGAGTTGTTCCTTGGCCTTCTCAACATGCTCCAGCGTCTCCGGATTGTTGAGGAGATCGAGCATCGCCTTGCCTTCGGTCTGAGCAAACTCGATAAACGGCTCACGTGCGGAACCTGCGTCCTTGGCATCCATTATTTTCCGCAGGGTGGCTGTCCCCTGCTCCATCGTCGCCGCCGTTCTCTTGGCATAGACCATGGAAGGATCGTTCCCCATGATGCGGAGGAGATCCCGTGATCGCTCGGTGCGGTTCTTTTCAATTTCCTGCACACTCTCCTTCTGCTCCGGTCCTGAACCGACGGGACGTGTCATGAGGCTGTCGCCCTCGATCCTCGCGTACGCCAGATCGGAAGATTGGATCAGATCCGCATCTTCCACGCGACGGTACGCAGTCGTGCCGTCACGATCCGTATACACCGTCGAAAGCGAGAGGTTCCGTGGCTTCCGATTGAGCACGAGCGTGTACCCGTCCGGCGGAGGAGCATCGATGATGGCAAGCGCATCCTGCGCGATGGTCACGCCGTCGACGGTCGCACCCGACTGCATCCGCAAACGGAAGAGCCGGTGAGGATACCGATCCTTTTGACCCTGACGCAGCTCGCAGTCGGATTGGTATTCCCCGATGCCGAAACTGCGTTGCATGCGATCCTGCCGTTCGATGTTTTCCCCATGCTCATGCGACTTCACATCGACCGGCTGCCCGTCCGATCCGTACACTTTCCCATCCTGCACATATCCGATATCGGATTCCTGCAGCAGGAATGAGGAAGGCGGAGCGGTGAATTCCCTGTGCGTATCGCGCCCGCTCCCGACCATCTTTGTCTCCATGGACGTGATGGACTTGAGGAAAATCGGCTGTACGCCGGCCGGCAATTGTTCGAGCGCGTTCTTCGCCTCCGGTGTCAACATCACGGTTTTTGCGCCGCCGGCACGCGACTCGATCTCCGCGATGAAGCAATCAGCAAGATGCTTCTGGGTTCTGCCCTCGAATGTGGGAATGTTCACGGTCCAGTTGTCGAAGACTTTCCATTCCGTCTTCACATCTTTGATGGAGCGGATGATGAATGTCTCCCGCTGCTGAACCTGATCCAGAATATCGGCACTTAAACCGACGCTCCGCTGATCTTCAACGGCGGCACGAACCGCTTCCTGCGTCTTACCGGCGAAGAACGCATCCTCAAATGTCGTGAGTTTTCCCTGATCACGCAATGTTGCCGTTGCCGTTTCGATCTGTGACCAGACATCTTTCGTGGTCGTGCTTGCGGAGAGCATGTCTTTGAGTTGTTCGCCGTGAACTTCGCGGAGCTTCAGGAGGTGACGAGCGGAGAGTTCCGTATCACCGGCGGCCGCCGCTTCGGCAGATGCGTGCAGAGCGAGTGCGGTATCCAGCTGTGCGGCGACAAGATCGAGGGGCTGTCTGGTCTGCTGCATCGCAAGAACTTTCGCCCGACTGTCTTTGATATTACGGACGGAAATGCGCACTGCCTCGTCTTCGATGGCAATCTTGTCCGTTAGCAAATCGAGGAGGTTGTACTGTCCGTTCTTCGTCAAATCGATCAGATGATCCATCTCCTTCCGTTCCCGCTCCTGCAGGTCGCCGATGTCCGCTTCCTTGATGGACAGCCGATCATGCAAACGTTCCTGCATGTCGCGTATAGGGACAGTGCAATCACCCAACAGATATGCGTAGGGAGAACCATCAAGACTTTTGCCGTTCTCGATCAAATCATTGACGGCATCTTCATCGAATGCCGCAGGCGTCGGCTGATCCGGAGATGATGGCTGCTCGGCGAACAATGTCTCCCGGATCGCTTCCGGCAACACGCGAACGAGAGCGATATTCGCACGCACTTTCCGGAGAACGGTCTCGTTCGATTCCGCTGCATTCTCTCCACCGGCGGTCACAGTCTCCGTTCCGGTGAACCGTTGGAGGAATCCGTCAATCCGTGCGTCGAACGCTGCGACATCAGAGACAGCGTTCGCGTGATCCACCCGGCTCAGTGATTCCAACAAACCCCGCGAGACCTCATTGCAAGTCTCCTCCAGCTTCTGCCAACCGTCCGACTTGGAATCCTTCCTGATGTCGATGAGCCGTTGAACGGAACGGATCCTGCCCTGCACGTCATTCACGCGCTTGATGTACGTCTCGGTCAGCCGGGCCTCCTGCTCCTTCCCCAGATCGACTTTCCGATCGACTGTCTGATCGAGCTTGTCGATCCGCAGCTGTTCCTGCTGGATCCGCCTCTCACCGCCTTCGGGGGAAGAAACGTTACTCATGCGGCATCAAGAAATGATGAGTGTGTGTTGTGAAGATCCTCCTCCTGCTCCGCGCGCTCCTGCCCTTGCCGCAGCGTCTTTCTGGCTGTACGGAGCAATGAATCCAGAGATGTAAGAAATGCTTGATCATGACGTTCCACTGCACCCGCAATGGCCCGCGAAAAAAGACCGTTCAAGGTCTCCTGTTCGCTTTCGAGTATCTGTGCAAGATCATCCAACGCTGCTTCTCCGAGAGTTGGGATAGCCTGCCGCAACTGCCTCTTCCTCACCTCACTCAAGAGCAACGATCTGTTGATCGCTTTGAGCAGTGCGCTCACCCGTTCCTGATGCAGGTCGGAAGAAAGCATAAAATCTTATTATTCTAGCGGAAATATGCGGTTTTTGGAAGGGAAATTGAGTAACTGATCACTAACTCTACGCAACAGCATAAGCACATTGTTGTGGCATGGTCGTCCCGACCATGGTGGCACGGGCATCCTGCCCGTGAACGGAGACGCAGGCATGACCGCGACGGTCATGTCACCATACGCGAGGACGCGCATGCCACAGCATTCATACATCATCGTCAGTGATGAGTTACGAAATAAGCCTGACGATTTTCTATTCCAACACGCATTCGTCTATACTCTCCCCATGCCACCCGTCTCCCGCACCCTGGCACTCCCCGCTTTCAGCAAGCAGCGAGTGTTGATTTTTTCGATTCTCTGGCTCCTCTCCGTCGCGCCGTTCTTCCTCCTGCACTCGCAGTGGATCACGGGGCCCTTCGTGAATGCCGTCCTGATTCTGGCCACGGTCATCCTCGGTCCTGCCGAGGCGATGGTGATCGGCCTGTTCCCGAGTGCCATCGCACTGGCAAGCGGTCTCCTGCCGTTGCCGCTCGCGCCGATGGTGCCGTTCATCATGATCGGAAACGCGGTATATGTGGGGGTATTCCATGCGGTGAGGAGGATTCCGAGGAAACCGAAGAATCCGACGATACCGAGGAACAACGAATTTTCGTCGGACTCCTCGGATTCTTTGGTTTCCTCGGTTTCTTCAATCATTATCGCTTCAGTAACCAAGTTTCTATTCCTGTTCCTCGCCGCAAAGTTCCTGATCGCCCCGCTCCTGACGGGTCCAATCACCAAGACCCTCATCACGATGATGGGCTGGCCGCAGCTTGCGACGGCTTTGATCGGCGGCGCAATTGCACTAGGCATTCTTACGCAACTCAGAACTAATCAACGCTCACAGTAAATCGTTCCTCGGACTCCTCGGTTTCTTCGGACTCTTCGGCCTCCTCCCCAAGACTTCTTGTGCCAAACGACCTGATCGGAAAGCTCAAAGCAGCGAACATCATCGGCCGCGGCGGTGCCGGATATCCGGCATGGAAGAAGTGGACGGCCGTACGGGATGCAACGAATATGCCGAAGTACGTGATCTGTAACGCATCAGAAAGAGAGCCGGACACGCACAAGGATTTCCATATTCTGAAAAATTATCCGGAGAAAGTGTTCCGCGGGATGGAGCTGGCCATCGATACCATCGGCGGTACGGACGGAATCTTTAACTTGAACGGTGAGTACTACAAGGAACTGAAGTCCAGTCTGGACGTCCTGATCGAAGAAGCGAAGAACTGCGGCTACAACTACAGAATCAAGGTGTTCGAAGAGGCGCCATCGTACATCGGCGGCGAGGAGACCGCCTTGCTCAATGCCATCGAAGGCAAGCGCTGCGAGCCGCGACTCAAGCCACCGTTCCCGACGGACAAGGGACTCTTCGGTTGTCCGACGCTCATCCACAACGTGGAGACGCTCTACGACATCGCGCGGGTGGCGGAAGGAACATACGACGGCGATCGCTTCTACACGGTCTCCGGAGCAGTTTCCAACCCCGGTGTCTTTCGTCTGGATGCGGATATCCCCATTCTGGACATCCTGCATCAGACGAACAATGTCCCGTCGGAAGCGTACTTCGTCCAAGCGGGTGGCGGAGGCAGCGGCATCGTGCTCAACAGCAAGCAGATCGCAACCGAACCGGTGCGCGGATCCGGCGCCATCATCGTTCACTCCTCGGATGAATCGCCGAAGAAGCTGATCCTCCGGTGGGTGAGCTTCTTTGCGCAGGAAAGCTGCGGCAAGTGCACACCCTGCCGCGAGGGAACGTACCAATTGCTCCAGCTCCTCAAGGAAAAAAAGCGGAAGACGATTCCCTGGAAAGAAATGGAACCGATTCTGCAGGTACTGGAAAAAACTTCATTCTGCGCACTCGGTCGATCTGTTCCAATCCCAATCAGAAGCTATCTGAAGAATGTATTGCAACAATCGTGATCCGGGACGCGGCGTCCCGGCTGCGGAAATTTTTTTGCTCCGGGTCCCGCAGGAAGAATCCTGCGCTCAACCTACATTACCTGCCTTACCTTCCGTACCTTCCGATGCCCCGCATCCCGCTCGAAACAACTGCTCCCGCGTTGATCTCCATTGAAATTAATGGCAGGAAATGTGCAGGGCACGAGGGTGAAAGTGTGCTGGACATTGCGCTCCGCAATGGAATCGATATCCCCCACTACTGCACCCATCCGGACCTGCCGGTGGATGCCAACTGCCGCACCTGCCTCGTGGAAATGCAAGACGGGGTGATCGTGACCTCGTGCAGTCTGAAAGCGGCGGAAGGCATGGTCATCAAAACCAATACCCCAGCCGTCATCAAGCTCCGGACGCAGAACATGGAACTGCTGTTCGGAAAGTACAAGCACAAGTCATTCAAATCGCTGCACGGCTACTGGAGCAAGACACTCGAGGAATTGAAGCGGTACGGAATTTCCGGAGATACGTACAAGCGTGATGACCCCAAGCGTCCGATCCATAAGCTCGGCACGGCGGCCGAGTTCGACCCGTCGCTGTGCATCGCGTGCAACAAGTGCGTGGAGATCTGTCAGCTCATCGGCATCTGCCACCTGACACTGGAAGGGAAAGGGTCGAAGACGCGGGTGGGATTCAATAAGGATGCGAGTAACGACTGCATCTACTGCGGCCAGTGCACGGCGCACTGTCCGGTGGAGGCCATCCGCGAGCAGAGCCACTTGGTGGAAGTGGAGAAGGCGCTCAAGGACAAGACCAAGATCGTCATCGCACAGATGGCGCCGTCCGTCCGCAACAGTGTTGGCGAAGGATTTGGCGTTGAGTACGGCAAGGATTTAACGCCACAACTCTGCACTGCGTTCAGAATGCTTGGATTTTCCAAAGTTTTCGACGTGAACATGGGTGCCGACATCACGACGATGGTGGAAGCCGAAGAATTGGTTGAGCGTCTCACACACAAGTGGGAGTACGCAGACGGCAAGCGCAAAGACGCTCCGGTACAGGGACCCATGTTCACCTCCTGCTGCCCCGGCTGGGTGAAGTTCGTCGAATTCTACGAGCCGGGTCTGATCCCCAATCTCACGACCTCCCGCTCCCCGCAGATCCACTCCGGCGGCGCGTACAAGACGTGGTGGGCGGAGCGGGAAGGGATCGATCCGAAGAACATCATCGTCGTCTCACTGATGCCGTGCACGTCCAAGAAGTATGAAGCGAAGTTTGATCATCTCAAAATCGACGGACATGCACCTGTGGACTACGTGCTCACGACCCGTGAGCTCATCTCGCTCCTCAAGACGCGAAAGATCGATCTGCCGAATCTGAAGCCGGGTTCGGTCGACCGCGAAGGAACGTACTCCGGTGCGGCGGCAATCTATGGCGCTTCCGGCGGCGTGATGGAGTCGGCGCTTCGAACCGCGTACAAGATGGCGGCTGGCGGCGATCTCCCGGGCATCGACTTCGAACCTGTGCGCGGCTTTACCGGACTCAAGAAAGCGAGCGTAAAAATCGGCACGCATACGGTCAATCTGGCAGTGGCCGCTATGCCCAAGAACATCCGACCGCTGCTTCGGGAGATCAAGAAGAATCCGGATGCGTACGACTACATCGAAGTCATGGCCTGTCCGGGCGGCTGCATCGGCGGCGGCGGCCAGCCGATTCCGAATACGTTTGAGATCGTGAAGAAGCGTATCGCCGGCCTCTACAAGATCGACAAAGCAATGAATCTGCGGCGTGCACATGATAATCCGGTGGTGAAGGAGTTCTTCGAGTACCTGAAAACTGTTACTGATGCAAAACGCAAATCATTGCTCTATCGCGGCTATTCGAGAAAGCTGAAAGGCGAATAGAAAGGGCAGTAAAGGCAGTCAGGGCAATAAAGGCAATAACGTACCTTACTGCCTTTATTGCCTTCTCTGCCCTTATTGCCCTTCAATAAAGCTCTGCATACGAACAGAGTTCGATATGACGCTCTGCAAGATCAACGCGTAGCGCTTCATTCAAAAGCATCTGCATCTCCGTCTGCCGCTGCGGATCGCTCTCGAACGGATCGCCGGACGGATTCATACTGCCGGGATGAACCATGAGCTCAGTCGAGCCTTCAGGTAACCTGGAAAGAATATGGCGAAGATTCCGCTGGGACGCGTTACCACTGAGAGCAAGACCGCGGAAGTGATCCGTGCAACCGATGCCGTGCGCTTTGAACAATGTACGCGCGGCTTCCGCATCCTGCGACAATCCCTGAATGAAGCGAATCTGCACCTCGCCGATCTCATAGCCGAACGGAGGCACGGGCTCGGACGGGATCCGGACGAACGCAATGGCGAAGCGATCCAGCATCGGCGCGAGAATCGGTGCAATGAACGGATGAACATGGATGTGACGATGGCTGCTGACGTGCGTCGGCTGGCCGTAGATATCGAGGAACCACTGAAGCTGCGCTCGCAACTCCCGTTCAACATGGACGCGATCGATCTCGCCGATCCCGATCATCCGACGAAACGTATCGTCGCCGAGGAAGTACTTGTCCGTCGACAACAACGACCCGATATCGTTGTGTCTGCTCAGCGCCGAACCGTCCGTAAGGTTGAAGTGCAGTCCCGCAGCCAGATCACGTTCCTTGGCATGCCGCGCATCCAGAGCGCTCTGTACCCCGTTCGCGATGATCCCGACACCCGTCACGGCACCCTGCTCGATGCACTGGAAAATCCCATGGCTGCGCTGGGACGTGATCCCCAGATCGTCGGCGGTGATGACAAGCCGGCGCATGAGGATATGGTAGCGGACGAGAAGGTAAGGTAGGTATTGTACGTATTGCAGGTAAGGTAGGTGATGAAGGATCACCAGTGATTGAATACTTACCTTACTTACCTTACTTACCTTACTTACCTTACTTACCTTACTTACCTTACTTACCTTACTTACCTTACTTACCTTACTTACCTTACTTACCTTACTTACTTTACTTACTTTACTTACTTTACTTACTTTACTTACTTTACTTACCTTACTTACTTTCCCTACTTCCCGTCCCGCCACCTTGAAAAAACCACTGCGAATCGCCGTCGGCATTATCTGTATCATCATCGGACTGATCGGCTTTCTGGTGCCGGTGGTTCCCGGGTTCGCACTCCTCTTCGTCGGACTGGAGCTGGCGGGCATCGGATTCCTGATTCCCAGTTTCGTGCGCAGATTCTTGAGCGATCTCTACAGGAAATGGAAACCGTGGAGGAGGAACGGGAAAACGAATATGTAAGACGACCTCCCCCCTTCGGGAAGCCGCCTTACGAAGTACATGACGCTTGAAACAGGGCGCAATTACCAAAGCAAGGAGAAATCATCCGAAGAAAAGCTGCTCAGAGTCCCTTCTTCTGGCAACGTGAATGAATCACCTCCGCCAGAATCGATGAACCGGCAATGAGGAGCGCACTGAACAGAAACAACAGTGTAGGCTGGATGGAATGGAAGATGAATGCTTCAATGAGAAAGACGATGACGGTCGACAGGTTGAACATGATATATGCCAGGAAACCATCGATACGTTTGAAAGCCTCGTAGTTGAGGAACAGACCGACACAGTTGATGGCACCAGTCCCCATGCCGAGGAGTACAGTGAACCACGTCACGCCGATGAGGATGGCAGGCTGCACGACGGCACCGATGACAACCAGAGGTGCGAGGAGGAGTAACGGAAGAAAGAAGACGTGAAGATTGAGGACCATTCCGTTTGTTCGAGGCAGACGCCGGAGATATTGAATCTGGCCGACAGTCAGAACAACATCGAAGAATGTGGAGAGCATGGCGAGGCTGTCGCCGAGAACACTCAGTGAACTGTTGTTCGACAGGCTGTAGTAGACCAAAAGGGAACTCCCGACACCCGCCACGGTCGCGAGTGAAAAAATCCATAGCATCGTCCTCGGCTGACGCAGGTACGGAATCTCCCTGCGCCAAAGGAATGCCGCAACGATCAAGCCGAGGAGAGGCGCGAAGTTATTGAAGAGGAGGAAGTTCGTGCCGGTGGTGTACTGCAGGCTGGCGTTCTGAAGATACATGAATCCCACTTGGCCGATAAGCAGTGCCAAGAACACATTGCTCGTGGGAAAACGTAAGGATGGCAGCTTGCGTCGTTTGATCAGTGCAACGATGACGAGTGAGAGAATTGCGAACAGAGAAGCGCCAACGCCGATGAGGAATGTCCGAAAAAGCGGCG
>JAQTSK010000047.1 GCA_028711345.1 Candidatus Peribacteraceae bacterium | reverse complement strand
GCAATTTTAACTGTTTTGTTTCTGTTCTGTTTTGTTTCCCCCAACATGGGAAAAAACGATCATCCAACAGCACGTGTGCGGCTCGCTGCGGCTCGCCCAAATTGTCAGGGCGTTGAACATTATACGCCCTGCCAACTTCGCACACCCACACACGTTATCTGCAACTCTTCATCCCGGGAAAACCAACGGTTTTGCGGCGGGGATCATGTGAAATGCGTTTCCCCCTCCTTCCTGCGAGGATGACAAAGCCCTCATATAACAAAAGCCTGCGATCATGCAGGCTTTCATTGTCCATGGGAAAGATGTTTAACGACTCACTGTGCATTCTCCATTCATGCTCCTTGGTCCGGTTCCGTTCCGGGGGCCGCTGCCGGTACCGTCTGCGAGACGGCCTCCGCCGCCCTGCTTGCGTCCCTGCCCCTGTCCCTGTCCAAGACCCAGCCCAAGCTCTGCACGGATGGCCTTTGCGCCTTCCAGATTACCTGACTTCGCAAGCGCGTTGGCTTCCGCGAAGCGGGAGAAATTTCCCTCATTGACCTTTCGGGTTGCGCCGCGATCACCCATGAGGTTTTTCCAAGCCTTATAATCGCCGGATGCGAATGCCGCCGTCATCGCGGTGTGCCTCTCGGCGGAATACTCGGGGCCTTGCACGGACGGATCGCCGCGGTAGGCGGCTGCGGAAGGAACCGCTGCCATGGCTGCGGCAGAAAGGAGTACGAATGCAACAGTGATGCCGATGATGGAGGAAGTGGTTTTCATACTGAGAAGTGAAGATGGATAAAGAAATAGAATGTGGAATGTCGACTTCCATCAGCTATTACTTCATCCGGGGATATTTTCTTTCAAAAAGAATTCAGAATGCGGTTCTGCTTGTTTCTCTGCTTCCCCGAGCCTTCCCACGGACGAACTTCCTCCGCGGCAAACGCGGATTCACCGGTCATGCTGCCGATGATTTTTATCAGTACACCGACCTCCGGAAACACCCCCGGACGAATAACGGCATTCGTGACATCGATGCTCCAGCGTCCTCCGGCGAAATCCTCAATGACGATCGTCTCTCCCGTCGAGAGAATTTTCCCCGCCAGGAAACCGTCCTGCGGCATGGACCAGACAGCCATCTTCTTCTCTTCCACACCCTGATACGCACCGACGGTATGGACCAGAAGCAGCTCAATCCTTTCAGCTCCGCCGGTGAAGAAGAAGAGCGTGCCCAGTGCCATGCTGCTCACAATGCTGATGCCGATGAGGAGATGCAGGGAGTACCTGTACCCTGATTTTGTGTGCCGAATGCCGAATAATGAAAGAGCTATGAAGAGAATAGAGCACACGATCCAGAAGAGCGGCAGAAGCTTCAGTAGTAAAAGAAGTGTGGATCGGGGATGATACGACAGAAGATCAAACTCACTTTCCAGAGCGGCATAAAGAATGACGGAGAAGGCCGCGCCGCCGAGCAATATGAATAACCCGTAGGCGATCCAGTACGCAGCATTGCTGACAAAAAACTTCCATCGGGGCTTCTGACGGACATCCCGCTCTCTGATGGTTGCCAATAGTTTTGTGGGGTCGCCCATAGGGATGCTCATGATAGTGTAAAGGAAATGCTATTGCGTCGTGCCGCTTCGACAAAAGCTTTTTTTGCGCGACTGATGCGCGTGGCGACTGTACCCGCCGGCATTTTCAGAATGTCGGAGATCTCGTTGTAATCTTTGTCTTCGAGGAATTTGAGAATCAGGATTCCGCCGTATTTCTCGGGCAGAAGTCTCAGGACTCTCCTGGCTTTCTCGGCCTGAAGATGCCGATCCGCCTCCGCCTCCAGATTGAGAGCTGACGGAAGATTGTCAAATAACTCCTCGTCCATGTGTTCCTCCCGGTCTTTCCCGTGACTCTTTTTCTTCTTCCACTCGGAAATCGTCGTGTTGTGCGTGATGCGGTAGATCCAGCTGGAAAATTTCAGACTCTGATCAAATTCATTGAGATTCTCCCAGGCCTTGATGAATACTTCCTGAAGGACCTCTTCCGCTTCTGCGTGGGAAAATGCGGATATTCGCAAGATGTAACGAAGCAGTTTCTGTTCGTAGCGGACATAGAGACAGGTGAAATACTCCATATCCGCAAGGGACTGCTGCACGATCATGCTGTCGTCTTTGCCTTCGCACTCTGCAACGGAGACTCTCATACGCGGCAACGATATCAGAAAATTTCCTGTCTCCCATAATTCGATGCATTTCCCTTGTGCATCGAATCTGCGAACCCCTTTACTTCCTCTTTCCCGCAAATGCCTTCGCCTCGTTCACAAACTGTGACTGGGAAAAATCAGCGAGAAGCCAGTCCTGATGCTGCAGGTACCACTCCACGGTCTTGGTTAGACTCTGCTCGAACGTCTTCGGGTACTCGAAACCCATTGCTTTGAGCTTGGCTCCGTCCAATGCGTACCGCAGATCATGTCCCGGTCGGCTGCTGTGAAAATCCACCAGATCGTACTTCAGCGGCTTCCCGACGACTTTGGCGATGGCGAGCGCGAGTGTCAGGTTATCCACTTCCTGTTCACCGACGATGTTGAATTTGTCGCCGATGATCGTCTTTCCCTTATCGAACTGATCGACGAGGAACAGGAGCGCGGCAGCGACATTGCGCGCATGAACGTAGAAACGGCTGCCGGCCTTGGTGCGGGAGGAATCGGAATGGATGAAGAGCTTGGATCCGTGCAGAGCGGCATTGATGGTCTTCGGGAAGAACTTCTCCGGATGCTGACGCTCACCGAACACGTTCATGGTGTGCGTGATGAACACCGGCAAGCCGTACGTGTTGTAGTAGCTGTACGCCAATTCCTCCCCTCCCGCCTTCGTCGCTGCATAGGGATTACTGGACATGTACCGGTCCCACTCCTTGTAGGCGACTCCCGGTGCCGCCGGACCGAACACCTCGTCGGTGGAGAAGTAGTTGACGAACTGCAGTCCGTCCAGCGTCCGTGCGTAATCGAGGAGATTGCACGTACCGACGACGTTGTCCTGCACGAACTCCATGGGGCACTCGATGGAACGGTCCACGTGTGTGGAAGCGGCGAGGTGGAGGATGCCCGTGACCGGACCGATCCTGTTGGCGATGTACGGATTGATGGGTGCGCGGAGATCGTGGTAGATGAAGTCGACGCGGCCGGCGAACTCCCTGCTCCAGAGTTCGATATCCGTGAGACGATGGAGCGTGGACGCGCTGTCGATTTTGCTCATGCCGACGAGCTTCCAGTCGGTGTTCTTCAGAATCCCTTCGGCAACATGGTGACCGATGAATCCGTCGATGCCGGTGAGGAGAACGCGCTTCATGGAACAATTGTGTGAAAGCTGTAAAAATAACAATATCAGGGGTATTCAGTATCAAGTATCCGGTATGGAGTGTGCGGCGACGTCCGATTGACTGGATACAATATACTGAATACTGAATACTGAATACAGGATACTTCACAAGTCTACACCTTCCTATTCCCCATCCCGTATGCCGCGTGTTCTGATCTGCATGCCGGCGTATGAACCCAAACGTGAACATATCACGGCCGCGGTGGAATCGATCCTTGCACAGACATTCACCGACTGGCAGCTCCTGATCCGCGATGATTGTTCCGGGCGGGAAGACACCGAATCGCACATCCGACCGTATCTGAACGATCAGCGGATCATCTTCCGGAAAAATGAGAAGAACCTCGGCATCGGCGGCAACTGGAATGCATGCATTCAGGATGGAGTCCGCATGCTCTCCCCTCCCTCCGCTGTGCGAGCGGAGCGAGCACCGGGGGGAGGGGCAGGGGGAGGGGGGGAATACGTCGCCTTCCTCTTCCACGACGATCTGTGGAAGCCGGATTTTCTCGAAGCGTCGGCCAAGGCGCTCGATAGCGAACCGCGTGCAGGATTTAGCGCGGCGGAGCATGCCTACATCTCGGAAGGGACCGTGCCGACTGTGCCGCTCTACGATGAGCTGAAGAAGAACAAGCAGAAATGGCTCAAGCCGGGATATCAGGGGAGGGAATTCTTCGACTGGTGGCTGAGACGGGGGCTCAAGCCGAACGTGATCGGCGAACCGAGCTTCGTGGTCCTCAGACGATCGCTGATGGAGTCCGTCGGACCGTTCAATGAATCCATGGTGCAGTTCCTTGATTGCGAGTATTGGGCACGGTGCCTGCTGAAAGCGGGATGGATGTACCTGCCGCAGGACTTGGGCGCGTTCCGCGTCCACCCTTCCGGCATGAGCGCAGTCAATCAACGGCTGGGTCGCGGAGCATTCGAACGGTTTGAGACACTCTGGATGACCGCGAACGCCCTGCCTGCAAATGAGCAATCAATCGGCAAAGAGGCGGTCGTCCGGGCATTGAGCGACATGATCCGTCAGTACTTCGCCAAGCGGAAAGAAGGCCTGCCGGTCAGCGCATCGGGGAGCGGGGCTGTGAAGAAATTTTGCTTGAATCATCCGATACTTACAGGACGGGCAGTTGGAAGGGTGATATGGGACAGACGTTAACAGTTAACAGTTAACAGTTAACAAGCCCATGCTAATACTGCACCACGCTGTTCATCCTCTGATCCCACCCCTTCTTGATGACCGGACCGAATGAACCGCTCGGCAGTGGTTCGCGGTACTCGATCTCCACCTTCCCCACACTCAACGTGATCTGGTCCTGCACCCCGTCGCCGTGAGTATTGCCGACCGTCTGGAAGGAAACGATGCGCACATCCGTGAGTATCCACTTCAGAAAATCTTCCGCGCCGCCGCTCCGGCGAACGCCCAAGACCGCTTTCGTGATCTTCAGTCCGCCCGCGTTGGTCAGGAAGAGATTTGGTGATGCCTTGCTGGCCGGCATGGTGATGATGAATGCGTCAAAGCCCGTCTGCTTGCCTGTGGGAGGACGCACGATTTTCCACGTGTAAGAATCGACGACGATCTGCCCTCGGTGCTTGTCATCGGTCGCGCTGCCCTCGATGGAATCCATCTTCAGGAACATCTCGACATCGGTCTGTCCGGCGACCGGCGTTGCGGCCAGAGCGAAAGGAATGCCTGAACTGACATCCGCCTTGATCGTCAGGGAACGATCCCGATACACGGAGAAGCCTGCGGCTGCGAGGACAAGCAATGTCAACAGCACGGCTGCATGACGCTTTTTGAACCGGAGAGACGAGTGAATCATGACGAAGGTGGGAATGTCGGAAATCATGGTACAGAAAAGAACGGGAGACGTGCAGCGGTCGGGGCGACAATCGGAAAGAGTGTCAACGGAGAGAGGATTCCGAGGAAACCGAAGAGTCCGAAGAGTCCGACGAACAATCGCCTTCCTCGGTTTCTTCGGAATCCTCGGAGTCGTCGGATTCCTTTCGCAAGGCAATCATTCTTTCAGCCGCTCTGCTGCTATCATTACATCATGTCCCGCCACGTCATCCTCGTCGATGAGCAGAATCATGCGACCGGCACGATGGAGATCGTCGCGGCGCATTCGGGTGAAGGCACGCTCCACCGCGCATTCTCGGTGTACGTATTTTCTCCGGATAAATCCTCTCTCATCATTCAACAGCGCAGCAACAAGAAGATGCTCTTCCCGCTCATATGGGCAAATACATGTTGCAGCCATCCGCTTGAAAAAGAAGAAATGATTGCATCGGGGCAAAGGAGGCTCAAAGAAGAACTTGGCTTCTCCGTGCCGCTAAAAGCGGGCCCGTCCTTCGTCTACCGTGCAAAAGATCCGGACGGGAAAGGGAGTGAGTATGAGCATGTCACGACACTCATCGGAACGGCACCAAAGGGAATTGTCGTCCGACCGGATCCCGACGAAGCGGCGGCGTGGAAATGGATCGATATCCCGACGCTCTTGAATGATCTCGAGAAATATCCCGACTTCTTTGCGCTCTGGCTCAAAATAGGATTAGAAAAAATATTGGACAGGTAACTGATGAACAGTTGAGTCTGCTGGTGCGTTTATGTCTGAAAACCATTTAGCCATTTAACCATTTAGCCATTACCATTCCTTGTGGAATGCCCAACTCGCCATCCACCACTCCCCCCCTCCACCTCGCCGTCATCCCCGACGGCAACCGCCGCTGGGCGAACGCACACAAGCTCCAAAGCGTCTGGAAAGGCCATGAACGCGCGGTCGAGAATTTCCGCACGCTCACGGACTGGTGCAGAAATGACCCGCGCATCGGCATCCTCACCGTCTGGTGCTTCTCCACCGAGAACTGGAAGCGCGACCCGAAGGAAGTGGAAATGCTCATGGATCTGCTGGAGAAATACCTGCGGAAAGAAGGGGAAGGACTGGTCAAGGAAAAAACCCGCTTCGTCCACTCCGGCCGCCGCGACCGCATCCCGCCGTCGCTTTCAAAACTGATCGAAAAAACGGAGCAACTGACGAAGGATCAAACGGAATTCACGCTGCACCTCGCCGTCGATTATGGGGGGAAAGACGAAATACTCCGCGCCATTTCCAGGCTTCAAGCAGGCAAACCGGAAACCAGAAACCAGCCGTTCGAGGCCCTGATGGACCCTCAGGCCCAGAACGGGAAACCAGAAAACTTACAACCCTACCTCGACCATCCCGAACTCCCCGATATCGATCTCATCTTCCGTTCATCCGGCGAACAACGCACCAGCAACTTCTTCCTCTGGCAGTCGACGTACGCGGAGTGGATCTTCTCGCCGAAGCTCTTCCCGGATGTCGGGCCGGAGGATCTGGCGGAAGCGGTGACGGAGTTTGAGAGGAGACAACGACGGTTTGGTAATTAGTTTTAATACTTTTATAGCCAATATGGACAACTCCGGTTGCATTAAACTGAACTATTTTGGCAGCCTAAACCATATATCAATGAATACATATTTAGGTGATTGCATAATTAAAATTAAATTAAATCTAACTTCGCTTGAAGAAGAATACTATATTAAAAGCATCCATCTAACAGAGAGTAAACTAAAAAAAGGAGACGAAAGCTCAATCGACAGACATCAAAATGCTTGGTGTCTGTTTTTCTGGCTCGATAAAAAAATAGATAACATACTCACTGCAATAAATGAATTGGGAATTATCACTCCTACGACAAAAAATGGAATGTATAAAATTAAAATTTACTGGGAAATAATTTACAGGGAATTTTATGAATTGATTTCGATTTTAAAAGACGAAGGAATATTAACGCCAAAGGAAAGAATTAAGCATTACCCAACTTTGTCATACATGTATGTTTATAGAAATGAATTTATGACTCATCCAAAATTTAAAATTCATTTTGATTCAGCTCCAATGCACAATGCTGCTTATTCGGGCAATAAATTATTACCATCATTCTCTGGCCAAACCGGGGGTATAGGATCGACAGTACTTTGTGAATATTTCAAAATAAAATCTACCTATAAAAAACCATGGAACAATGTTGAAATAATAATGAAAAAAAATAAAAGAATACTAATGGATAAAGGCAGCCTTAAGAAACTTGATGAAAAAGAAGTGGCTCAAATCAAGGGTTGGGGTCTTCCTTGTCCCATCAATGATCAACAAGAAATCGGAGTTGAGTTCATGAAATTATTTTTAGAAAAATTGTTTCCGGAGTTAAAACAAAGAATTAATAAAGTATTTAAGAATCAACTTCTTGCATCTGATACTCATCTGGTGTGAACCACTTTTCATCTTTTGCCTGCGGCAAGATAATCCTCTCCGGCGAGTACGCCGTCGTATTCGGCTATCCGGGAATCGCGGTGCCGTCGAAGGAGACGATCACCATTACACTCGAGAAAATTGATAATTGTAAATTGAAAATTGAAAATTCAATCGAGTGGCCTGATGTTCCAAAACCATGGCTGAAATATGCAGAAAAAATCGTTCGTTTGGCGACGAATAATCTGAAAGAAATGCCGCGAGGAGTTCTGAGAATCAAAACGGATCTCCCCTTAGGCAAAGGCATGGGCTCTTCGACTGCACTGGTCATCGCACTCTGCCGATGCCTGCTCGGAAACGATTGCCGAAAAGAAGCCCTGGAGATCGAAAACGAACTGAATCCGGATCACAGCGGCCTCGACTTTGCCGTCATTTGGGAAGAGAAGCCGATTTATTTTCGGAAAGGCGTTGCTCCGAAGCCGATCAATCTTCCGGCAAACCTTCTGAAGGAATCGCGATTGATCGACACCGGCACGCCGAACGAAACGACGCCGGAGCTGGTTGCGTGGGTACGTTCACGCTGCGAACTGCCTATAACCCCCGCAACCGGGGCGCCGCGTCCCGGCTACGGAGAAAAAACGAACACGCGTACAGCCATCGAAATCATCGGCCGCTGCGCCGACCGCATCCTCTCCGGAGAATCACTGGAATCCGTCTTCCACGATCATCACCGTGCTCAGGTTGCTCTCGGCGTCGTAACGCCTGAAGCGCAGAAGATCATTGCCGGGATCGAGGAGAAAGGCGGAGCGGCGAAAGTGCTGGGGGCGGGGGCGAGGACGGGGGGCGGGGGAATGATATTGGAAATATGATTGTCGGCCCGCAGGAAGAATCCTGCTCTGTTGTATTTGTAGAGGAGCGCAATGTTTTGCACGGCACAATTAAAACAATTGCTCCCCCGTCACCCTCGCCCCCCTCGCAGGCTCATTCACGATGACCTCACGGACACACTCCAGACGCTTGAGCTTCTTCTGCACTGCCGTCACATGCTGTTGCTCACAAAGAAGATGCACATCCTGTCCCGTGTTGAGCGTGAAGTAGACCGGTAATCCTTCGTTCCGCCAGAGAGGAACCAGCTTGATCAGCTCGAGGCTCTGCGAGGTCAGATAGATGATACCCGCACTCATGAAAATCACATGGAGATCCAACGCCTCTTCCTCGCATAGTGCGCCGAACGACGGGAAATCTTTTGCCGCAATCAGCTTCTTGCATCGCTGCACCTTCTGCGCCATCCGATCAATCCGCGCACGATAGTACGGACCCGACGCAACGGATTGATGGGCGGTCGAACTCTTCACGGCTTTGCGTCCGGTGCTCACGATGGCGACGACATCAAGAATATCCCAGTGATCTGCAGGAAAAATCGTCTTTGCGTACGATTCCTCACTCGAGTCGGCATCCACCCACTCGACAAATCCATCCGGAATCGACCGACTGGCGGAGCCTGATCCTTGTCGTGCCAAAATGGATAATTCCCTCTCGCTCAAATCCAATCCTGCGGCTTTGGCTCCCGCCACGGTCAACGCGGCGAATCCCGATGAAGACGACGAAAGACCTGTGCCGGTCGGAAAGTTATTGCTACTGACAACCTTCGCACGATCGTTGATCTTCGCAAGCTTCCGGATTCTATCCAGATGCTTGATGACACGCACCGTTTCAACTTCCCGCTCCTCATTGTTAATCGTGACCGTATCTTTCCGGAACGTCTGTGAAAACTCGACCGTAGTCGTCGTCAGCAGATTACTCAGATTCATGGACACACTGGCATTCTCCGGCAACCGGAGCGCTTCGTCTTTCCGGCCCATGTATTTGATGAACGCGATGTTCGTCGGCGCGATGGCGGTGGCTTTGGACATAGAAAGAAAACGAAGCTGGTGAAAGAAAGTAATAGAACAAAGAGAATGGTTAAATGGCTAAATGGCTAAATTGTTGGAAGCAAAAGGAACGAGGAGGCTGGTGCAATTTAACCATGAAACAATAGTCCATTCATCTACTTTCAATCCTCAACCCTACCACATTGCACGGCACATCGATCACCGAACCGCCCACAGTTGAAATCTTGTCGCTTATCGCTTGCCGCTTGCCGCTTGCCGCTAATGCCACAATGCAATCCCCCTTTCCCGATCCGGAAATCTTCGCTCCGAACACTCCCGCCTCGCGTGCCGCATCGATCATCGCCGAAAGTTTCGGGCTGCTCACTTCCAACATCTCGAGCAATCGTTGATTGTCATTCATCAGCGCCCCGACCCTCGGCCAGTCAGACTTCTCCAGTGCATTCTTCGCAAGCGGTACAAGGGCGCCCATGTCGCGGTAAGCGGCATCGATCTTCTCCGGAAATCGATCGTGGAGTTTCTTCACCTCGTCAATCACTTTCACCGTTTCATACTTCTGCCCCGAGTAGCCGATGATCAGGGGGATATCATGCACTTGAAGAGGTTCAATAATCTTCCCGCCTGCCTGAAACAGAAGCGTCCCTCCCCAGATTGCGGCGGCAATGTCGTAACCGGAACCCTTGCCCTGAATATCCAGCACGGTTTTGTACGCCAGATCGAACAAGGCACGCTGATCGATCCTCCCTTGAACCAATTGCATCAAAGCACCAATTGCACACACGGTTGAAGCGGAAGAAGATCCGAAGCCGAACTCCGACGAGAATTCCGATTGCGTGACAATCCGGACCCCACCCTTGAAATTGCCGAATGTGCCGATGAAATTCTTCACCGCCTGCTCCACAAACTTCGCTCCCTTCGGAATCTCTCCTAAACCGATTTCGCTGATCTTTTTGCGGTATCCGGTGACCTTCACATCCGGCGCATCAAGCTGAAACTCTGCCTCATCAATCAATTCTACCGTCACCCGCATCCTCTGCCCGACAGCAGTCACGATGCACGGGAAGCCAAAGAGCACTGCATGCTCGCCGAAAAGCATCAGTTTGCCGGGGGCGGAGGCGGTCACAGAGCTAAGCATGGATTGCGTCCTGTATGATGATGGCAGAACGTTAATTGTTAATTGTTAATTGTCAATTGTTCATCCGCCATGGATCTCCGTTCCCTCCCCGAGCAGCTCTCCTCCTTCCAGCGCATCAACCAGCGCAGGACACTCATCGAACGTGAACTGAAAGTTGATCTGAAGAATACGGCGCCTATCGAATCGGTCGTCGGTGAATCAGAAAAGAAGAACTGCGAGCAGATGTTTGGAATGGTGCCGATCCCCGTCGGCTACGCAGGACCGCTCAAAGTGACGTTTTCCAACAATCAAGTCTCGGAGATTCACCTGCCGCTCGCGACGACGGAAGGCGCTTTGGTGGCAAGTGTGAATCGTGGATGCAAAGCGGCATCGGTCTCGGGCGTTGCAATCACGCGATCAACCGATCACGGCATGACACGTTCAATCGCTTTCATGGCAGGCAGTCCCCCCGCATCGCTCGACTCCATCGTCCATTTTCTCCGAAGCAACGAAGGAAAATGGAAAGCAGTTGCGGAGGCGACGAGTCATCACCTCAAGGTCATCGGGCATGACATCGATATCCAGAAGAAATACGTCTTCCTGACCATCGCGTGCGACACCTCTGAGGCAATGGGTATGAATATGACGACCATCGCGGCGCAGACCATTGCGGATTGGGCCACTATCAACCATCCCGGCATCGCCTGTCCCACCATCGCGGGCAATGTCGACTCGGACAAGAAGCCGAGCAGGAGAACCCACGACCGCGGCCGCGGTTTCGAAGTGGTCGCGGAAACAATCCTATCGGCTCAGACGATCACGGAAATACTCAAGACCACGCCGGAAGCGATGCTTGCGGTCGCGGATGCGAAATTGAAAGCAGGATCAACCCTCGCCGGAGCCATCGGAGCCAATCTCCACGTCGCCAACGTTGTTGCGGCTTTGTATCTGGCAACGGGTCAGGACGCGGCGCATGTGGTGGAAGGATCATTGGCTGATACCACAGTTGAATCACTCAACGAAACAACCAGAAACCAGAAACCAGAAACCAGAAACCTGAGAGTTTCCGTCCGTCTCCCCGCCATTCTCGTCGGCGTCCGCGGCGGCGGTACGACGTTGCCTGCACAAGCGCAGTGCCTGAATCTGCTCCTCAAGAATCGGGGAGGAATGCCACTCAAAAAGCAACTGGCGGAGTCCGTCGCAGCCGGAGTATTAGCCGGAGAAATATCATTGCTTGCGGCACAGGCGAGTCAGGAACTGGCGAAAGCGCATGGGAGGCTGGCGAGGTAAAATCATCAACTACCAGCAGCCGGGACGCCGCGTCCCGGTAGAGCCGCAAAATTTTGCGGCTCTACCGATAATCCGCAGGTAGACACCTGCTCCTTTGTTCCAAAATATTAAAAAATCCCCAACCAAGCCCAACGCAATGTAGAATGTTTGAGTCTTGAGACAGACAAGTCAATTGTTAATTGTTAACTGTCAATAAGCCTCGTCACTCTCTCACCACAACCGCCATCCATGCCCTCTCCTTGCATCCTCTCCTTCGGCCGCTACGTCCCCGGAAACCGCATCGAATCCAAAGTGATCGCGGAGCACTGGAAGCGCGGGAGTGAGCAGGCGGAAGGCCTCGGCATCATCGAGAAGTCCGTGCCGTCCAAAGATGAAGATACATTCACATTGGCATGGGAAGCTGGCAGACAAGCACTCGAAACCGGAGACATAGATCCCGAAGCAATTACGGCGATCTTCGTCGGATCGGAGAGCCATCCGTATGCCGTAAAGCCGACGAGCGGAATGCTGGCAACCGCACTGAAACTCAATCCCTTCTGTCATGCCGCCGATCTGGAATTCGCCTGCAAAGCCGGTACCGCCGCACTGCAAATCGTGAAGTCGATGGTTGAGAGTAAGCAGATCAAGGCAGGGATGGCGATCGGTTCGGATACGGCGCAATCCAAGCCGGGAGACCCGCTGGAATACTCGGCGGCGGCGGGAGCTGCCGCATTCATTGTCGGCATGCCATCAAAGAAACAATCCGGCATCTGCTCCATCGATGCAACTCTGTCATTCACGACGGATACCCCCGACTTCTGGCGCAATGCGGGCGAAGAGCACCCGCGCCACGCCGGCCGCTTCACCGGTGAGCCCGCGTACTTCCATCACGTCATCACCACGGCCAAGAAAATCATGGAGCGGGAGAAACTGAATCCGGAAGATTTCGCCCACGTCGTCCTCCATATGCCAAACGGCAAGTTCCCGACCGCCGCCGCCAAGCGCCTCGGCTTCACGCCGGAGCAGCTGAAGCTCGGATTCATCGTCCCGCACATCGGCAACACCTATTCCGCCTGCTCACCTCTCGGTCTGACCTTCGTTCTGGAACACGCGAAGAAAGGCGAGAAAATTCTGTTGGTCTCCTACGGCTCCGGCGCTGGCTCGGATGCGTTCGTCTTTACAATGCTCCAAGACGGCTCACCGCTTCCCAAGCGTGAGGGGGAAGGAGAGATCAGGAGATTGAGTTATGGGGAGTATCAGCAAGTCGCTGGAAAAAGTTGACATTTATTTTATTTCTGTTAGTTTAATTGTAACTTCCCCATCTTAATATATGCCGTCAAGACTAGGAAATGTACCTGCTCACTGACTCTGCAGCTCAGGTCGCCTGCCACTTCCGGATAATGGCTTGGTAGGCGGCATAGAAGTTCTTCGGCTTCTTCCACCAGGTCGTCAGACACACCGAGAGGAGGACGCTCAT
>JAQTSK010000003.1 GCA_028711345.1 Candidatus Peribacteraceae bacterium | reverse complement strand
AGCATATCCGCGACGTCGCGCAGAGTATCGCCGCGCACGATCATATGTACATCATCGGGAAGGGCTGGAACTATCCCATGGCCATGGAGAGCGCCATCAAGATTCAGGAAGTCAGCTACATCCATGCCGAAGGGTTCGCCGCCGGTGAACTCAAACACGGTCCCATCGCATTGATCGAACAAGGGACACCGTGCATCGCGCTGATGGGCAATGACGAGTTTACGTCTGACATGGTCAGTAACATCATGGAGCTCAAAGCCCGCGGCGCGCAGATCATCGGCATCGGCCCCAAGAAGTTCGATGTTTTCGACCAGTGGATCAAAGTCCCCGACAGCGGACCGGCGCAACCGATCGTGAACATCATCCCGGTCCAGATCCTCGCGTACCTTCTCGCCGTGATCCGCGGACGGGATCCGGATATGCCGAGGAATCTGGCGAAGTCGGTTACGGTAAAATAATGATTCTCACTAGGTAGCTAGACTTCCATTTTTAGAAAATCGTCGAGATGATTCGGTTCAATAATATCCGTGTAACTCGCATAGAGCGACGCTTCAAGTTTCCTGATTCTCTGGGCAACTGCGTCCTCCTTTCTCGAGGGGATATTGATGCGATCTCTGCCATTTTTGGCAATCACCGTATCCGTTACCTTGATCTCTCTGCCAATACACTGTCGTCGCGTCATGTAAGAATGCCACAATCCCGATGAAAGCTCGTATTCCATTAGTCCTTCCACTTCCAAATCTTCATAGTGCAAGAAAGTTGTATCCGTTGGGGTGTCATACCGGAACACCGCTCTCTTATCACCCCGAGCTATCTGGTACCCGTAATCTACAATTGACGGTAAACCAGAATGCATTTCTTGAAAAACAGCCTGACGGAGCACATGCTCCTTCAATCGACGAATATCATTCCACAAGACAGTCATCGCGTTATTAACCGGAGAATGTTGCTTCAGATGATCAGAAGGCTGAACATTGGCATCAATACGGTCCTTACGTATCCCTGCATACTTATAAACAGAAGTCGTAGGTTGAACATGGAAATGTGGAAATTGTTCAGAGAAAACAATTCCTGCGGGGGCATTGAACTTATCAATATCTTCGTATGAAACTGGCCGATTCGGGCGAGATGACATAGCTTTGACATAATATATATTTATTACATAATGTCAAGTTATCATTTTTCATCCGGCGGGATGTTGTAGTAATCGAAGAGGAACGCAGCGATGTCCTTGAAGAGCGGGGCGGCGGATTTGCTTCCGAAGTCGTCCTTCTTCGGACGGTCTAGCTTCACGAGGATGACGAACTTCGGATGATCCACGGGGGCGTACCCGGCGTACGTCGCGATGGTGGAGCCGGTGCCGGTTTCATACTTTCCTCCCGGACCTGCTATCTGGGATGTACCTGTTTTGCCGGCTATCCTGTGCCCTTTCACCTTTCCCGCTTTTGCAAAACCGAATTGCGCGCTGTGTGTGAGCATGGCTGTCATGGTCGCCGTCGTCTCCGGTTTCAGCAGTTGCGAAACGACCACCGGCTGTTTCCTGTCAACGGTTCCGTCCGGATGCCGGATCTCGTCGATGATGGTCGGTCGCATCAGTTTTCCTCCGTTTGCGATGGCGCCGAAAGCGGTCACCATTTGAAGGGGTGTCGTGGTGATGCCCTGCCCGAATGCCATGGTCATGAGCAGGGCGGAACTCCATTCTCTGACGGGCTTCAAGTTCCCCGGCAGTTCGTTGTCGAGTTCGATGCCCGTGATCCTGCCGAAGCCGAACTGCGTCAGCCCCGCCTGAAAGAGCTGGCGTCCCAGTTTCCGGCTGACGCTCGTCATGCAGGTGTTGATGGAGAAATCGATGCAGTCCACCATTGTCACTTTCCCGTAGTACGTTCCGAGAGCGTTGCGGATGGGGAAGTTGTCCACTTTCAACGCACCGGTGTCGAAGTAGACATCGGTGGGTGTCACCTCACCCTGATCGATGGCGATGGCCATCGTGATGGGCTTCATGACGGATCCCGGCTCATACACCTCCTGCACCGTTCGATTCACGTAGGAACCCACGCCGATGTTGTTCTTGTACTTGAGCCAGATTCCTTTCCGGTCCGTCGGGAAGATCTCCCGACGGTTATTCTCCCCCATGTACAGGAAGTACCGCGAGATGCTTCGGAGATCATAGAGCTGCTCCAGCGCAGTCAGATCGGCCTTGAGTTCATCCGACATCAGCTGTCGTCCAGCGGGCAGGAGATTCGTCAGGTAGTCCTTGAGAACGCGCGTGTTGTGTTCCGGATTCCATATTTCGACCACCAGCTGTTTCTCACGCTCGGGGTCAATGTACATCGGCTCTTTTTCATAGACCGACGCGTAGGTGTTGTTGTCGAAGAGCGGCGCGTTGGCCATGGCGATGATCTTGCCCGTTGCAGGATCGAGAATGATCACTTGACCGCTTTCGGCGTCGACCTGTTTCACCATGGCGGCGAGCAGCTCTTCCACACGGCTTTGGACGAAGCGGTCGATGGTCAGGACGACTGTGGAACCGTCACGCGGATCGATGAACTTCTGATTGGATGACACGATTTGACCTCCGAACGGATCGCTGACCGATGAGATCAATCCTTCCTGTCCCCGCAGAACGCTGTCGTACGAACGCTCGATACCGTACTGAGGATCTCCCTGCGCGTTGATGAAGCCGATGATGTGCGATGCGATCCGTGTGTCCGGGTACACCCTCCAGTGCTGTGGAATGAGGGCAATGGCCCGATACGGATCTTCGACGGCGATGACTGTGCCGCGTTTGGACGCAGTTCGCAGTTTCGCGGTTTGCTCTCTCGCGATCGTATCTTGCACTTCTTTCAGTTTGTTGACGGCTTGGGAGAGATCGGGCGTCAGGCGGCTCATGACCGGAACGTACCGGAGCTTCCGGCGCACGAGACGGCTCTGGATGATGCCCGGATCCAGCCGGATGATGGGAGACAACATCCGGGCGATCTCACTGAGCTCATCCTGATCCACCGCGTCAGGGTCGGCGTAGATGAGCGACTGGTCCGCATCGACCTCTATCCCGCCGATGGCGAGAGCCGCGGTGTCGGCAACCTGCTTCTTATTCGCTCCGTACAGCAGCGGAACGAACGTGACCGTTTGTTCTTTGATGCGTTTTTCCACGTAGCGTGCGAACAGCCGCCGGATCTCTCCGATGTCGGGTATGGACACCGGCGAGGGTTGGGATAAAACGACTGCCCCCGATCCCTGCATATCGGGCACCAGCGCCCCCGTACCGCCCGACAGGAATATGACGGGTTTTCGGAGCGGATCGAACGCGTCTCTGTAGTACGGAAGGAGCTCGGTGGGGCATGCGGGGTTCCCCTGTCTGCAGAGTGCGTCGAAGCGCGTCGTCACCAGAATGTTCGCCAGAGCGTCCGCCACTTCCGCATGATCGGTCGAGATCACGACGGGGTCGATGTACAGGAGATCGAGCGTCGTGCTTGTCGCCAGAATGCTCGTTTCTTCCGTCTTGCTGTTTCTGCTCAAGACCTCACCGCGTTTCGCGGAGAGTACGACGCCGCCGTACTGCTGCTCCTGTGCACGACGGTGGTATTCCGCGCCTTTGACCACCTGCAGTTCGATCAGCCGTCCGATGATGATGAGGCACACGAAAATGAGGATTCCCTGCAGCACGTGAATGCGCTGCTCCAGAGACCTGCGCCGCTGGGTATCCGATGTTGATCGGGCACGGATGATCACGGGAGAAGGGTAACATACGGGACTGTAAGGTAGGTATTGTACGTAAGGTAGGTACGGTAGGTGGTATACATCACAAAATTATTGAAAAAGATCCCACGTACCTTACATTCCTTACCTACCTTAGGAACCTCTGAAAAACTACCAAAATGTCATCCTGAGCGTAGTCGAAGGATGGACATTTTGGCTCGTTGTCATGGTTCGGCTACGCTCACCATGACAACTTTCCTTGCTTTTTCAGAGGTTCCCTTACTTTTTTATCTCACAATGATCTCCTCCCTCCCCGGCCCCGTTCCGATCAGCCGGATAGGTACACCAACTTCCTGCTCGATGAAGCGAATGTACTCCTGTGCGGCAGACGGGAGTTGCTTGAAATCCGTCATCCCGACCGTCGACTGCTTCCATCCTTTCAGATTTTTGTACGTCACTCCTCCCGACGACGACAGTGCCGTCCCTACAGGAATTTCTTCCTCTTCATCGAGGACGTCCAGCTTCGTCATGTTGAGACAGGTGAATCCGTTCAGGATTGCGGAATACTTCAATTCAGGCAGGTGAAGCCAGCCGCAGCGGCGCGGACGACCGGTCGTGGCGCCGTACTCCCCTCCCCTCTCCCGCAGTCGCTCACCGCGCTCGCTCAAATCTTCCGTCAGGAATACCCCTGATCCCACGCGGGTGCAGTACGCTTTGGTGACGCCGATGGACGAAGTAAGGACTCGTGGCGGAAGCCCCAGTCCCTGCAGCGCACCCGCAACCGTCGTGGAGCTGCTGGTGACGTACGGGTACGTGCCGTGGTCGATGTCGAGGAGGCTGGCCTGTGCGCCTTCCAGCAGCATCGTCTTCCCCTTCTTGAGGAACTCATGCAGGAAGAGCGGCATGTGGGACACGATGCAGGAGCGGAGGATGTCGGCTGCCATCCTGATTTCCGCAAGCTCTTTCTCGATATTCACGGTGATACCGAGCCACGCGTGGAGTGTCTTCGCGCGCTCTTCGATGCGTGAGTGAAGATTTTCAGTGATCTGTTCCATGCGGATGCCGACGCGTTCGGCCTTGTCCATGTACGCAGGTCCGATCCCCCGTCGCGTCGTGCCGATCCCCCCCCTCCCGCGCCTGTCCTCCAACGCACCGTCCACCTGTTTGTGATATTCACAGATGACATGCGCCGCACCGGAAATGAAGAGCCGATCCATCAGCGGGATACCGGCATCCTCCACCGTTTTGATCTCCTCCAGCAACGTCGGCAGGTGAATGACCATGCCGGAGCCGAGGATCACAGGCTTGCCTGCATGCAGCGTTCCCGCCGGCAGCAGATGGAACACGTGCTTCTTCCCTTTGACGATGACCGTGTGTCCGGCATTGGCTCCGCCGCATGCTCTGGCGATGACGTCGTAGTGCTCACCCAGAATATCCGTCGCCTTCCCCTTCCCTTCATCCCCCCACTGTGCGCCGATGACGGCGGTGACGGGACCGAGGGACTGGAGGAGGGATTGCATGGCGCCAGCTTACCTGCGGAGGGGCGGAGTGCCAACGGTCTAAAAGCAAGGAGTCCAGCCACTCGCTGATGAATTGCTTCTGTTTAGAATATTCCTCCCGCTTGCGGGGAAGCATGCAGTTTTTCATCCTCGGTAATTGTCGTTTTGATAGTGTTACTCAGGTTGTCATCCGTAAGGTCGAGGTAAAGGTTGCCATCGAGGATTTCAGTTCCTGATCCCTGTATGTCAAGTTTAATGCCATACTCTCGCAATATTTCCTCATTTTTCTTAATAGCAGCTTCCGCCTTTGATAGATTCTCTTTTATCTGTTTTAAATCATCAACTTCAAGGTTCTTCATAAGTGATACCTCCTTCTTTGTTTTTGATTGTTGCGAACGAAGTCCTTCCTCAATATCTCGTATGAGCGTGTTCCTCTCGGGAATGGTGAGTAGCTTGTCCACCACTTCCTGCGGTGTCACTGCAACTGTATCAGCATCATCCGGGAATAGTGCGATATTCATCGTCTTTTCATTCGGAAATACAGGAAAACCAGTCATAGGAATAGTATCAAGCCCATTCACACTCCAGATGGTTCTGTCGTAGATATTCAATGTCAGTGGTTTCAGTGTCGCTTTCTGAGCATCTGTAACAGAAATACTATCAAGCGAAAATAGGAATGCTATTACGTCATCGTAATCCTTGAGATTGCTTAAGGTGCAAGCGACCTTCACTGCAAGTTTGGATTGAATCGACTCTGTCATCTTGTCTATATCCTTCTGCAATTCCACCAATCGATCCTTGTCGATTGCAGCTAACCTCTTCTGCAATTCCGCCGATCGATCCATTTCGATTGCAGCTAACCTTACCAGTTCGTTCTGTATGGATGTATCGATGTCCGGATCATCCGGAGCGATAAGCAGAAGATAGTTAAAATTTCCTTGATCGGCGATTTGAGTTTCTTTGCCCGCATTCGGTCTTGAAATTTTAATGGGATAGATTTTTATCTCCTCAGCGTGTTTGGTGATCGCCTTTTCAATCTTTCTCCAATTGTCTTTAATAATTTGGAATTGATCCTCACGAAGGTCGTTTTCAAAATTCAATTGTTTGATTTTTGTTTTGTCTGCGAGTTCTTCGAGTTTTCTTTCCATTTCCGTTTTCAGATTCGTTTGTTCAGGTACTCCTTCAGGGGCTGCTGCGAGAGGTGCGGCAGGTGCTGCGGTTCCGAATGGATCATCCAAATCATCCGTCGCTGTAATCATTTTTTCCTCTTCCATGTGAGGCGTTTCAGGCGCAGCAGGTGCAGTTTCAGCAGCTGGGGCGGGGACAGCAGGAAGGGTTGATGCAGGAGGCGTTTCGGGTACTGCAGGAGCGGGAGCAGATGCTGCTGGTGCGGCAGGCAATTCTTCTGCGCTCGGAGAAGGAATTGGAGCGCGCCGTGCCGGTTTTGGGTGTGTTGACCTATTGGAAGCGGGAGAAGCAGGTTCAGCAGCAGGTACAGCAGGTGCAGGAACTCCGAAAGGATTAGCGACAGAGTCTGGGGGTGCTGCCGGAGGGGTGGGAGGAGGTTCTGCAGGTGCCTCTACTGTAATTATTTTCTCAATCGGAGGATTGAATTCGTCAAATATTTCTGAATTGAAAGAGTCATGTTTGATTGAAATTGAAAATTTTCCAGTTTTTGAAAATGAGATGCTGCGATCATTATTTCGTATAATTCCATCCACTGTTGGCGCACGATCATTCTCCGAAGAGAGAATAACCCCACATACCCATAAATTTTTCAATTTGGGATTTGAAAGATTATTATTTAACAAAACAACATCCGGAATTGAAGCTAAATGCTGAATGGCACTTTTCTTTGCTTCGCTCAAATAATTGGCTTCAATTTCATCCATTTTTTCAAATTGAAATTTTCTTAATCCCTTAGTCGCATTATCGATCAAATCAATATCAATGCGTTTCGTTCCGTCTGCAACATTCATGAGATGATTACGAACATCCAGAACGAAAGTTTCCATTGATGATATTTCTGCAAGTAAACCATCCCCTTTGTAGAGAGGCTTTTCCCAAACTTCCAGCTTATCTATCAATTCAGACGGTGCCCAGGTGCGCACAGTTCTGAATATTCGATGCGTCTCAGATTCTTGAATATCGAATCGTATGAGAGCGTCCTTAAAATCCTTTAGTGCCTGAGCCTCAATATCATTTTCGTTCTCAATTGTCTGGACCAGTACATCCCGGACTATTGAGGATCCGGTACGTCGTTCTGCATCGTTTTGTTCCTTGGGAGTCTTGGCGAGCTCAACGAACGATTCCCATTTCCCGACGAATGCTTCCAGCTTGTCCGCCGGGACATTCCAATCTCCGGACTCTGCGCTGCGTACCTGCTTCTCAACTTTTTCAATCTCCAGCTTCCAGCGTTCTTTCTGCGCCGCAGTACCCTCAATAGATCCTTTTTCCATTAAATCCTTCGCTTCGGTCAGTATGGTTTTTAGTTTCGTGAGCATTCCAGGAATATCCTGTTGCTCGGAGGGGGAAGCGGGTACGGGTTTTAGTGTTTCAGTATCTGCCATATTCAGGAAAAGGAAGGAAGTAGTTCTTGTGCGCGAGTGTGTTTCTCCTTCGCAGATTTCATCTCACGGATGACCTTCTTCATGCTACGGATTCCGTCGTTGACCTGCGTCGCACTGCTCTTCATCCCCGCCCGAATGATTGCAGCCATTTGTTCGCGTTCGGTGTTCGAAAATTTCTCACTGAGAATGAGAAGTTTATCGACCAGATCCTGCGGAAGGATGTTTCGTGCACTGATGACAAGCATCAGAAACTCTTGGGCTTTCATAGGGTTGGGTGTGAGTGTTCACTGCTATAATACAATGAATTTAACTTCTATGCAAGTTCGAGATCAGTTACGGTTCACTGATTCTGCGCTCCGGCCCTCTCCCCCGACCCCTCTCCCGGGCTCGCGTCGGCGAGCAGCCGGGAGAGGGGAGAAGCAAATGCTTCAATGCCGATTCCCCTCCCCCGGCAATCCCCGCAGGGATCCGGGGGAGGGGTCAGGCCGCCCTCCATTGACTTGGCGACGGAAGGGGTGGGGGTGACATGCGGAAGAAGCAGCATCAATGAACGTTGCATTGCTTGATGCGCGTAACGTCAGTGAAGCAGCCACCAAGTTCGCGCTAGAAATCTGCCAACCGGAAACTTGATCCCGAACTCTCACGCCTGATCCTCCCTCAGCTCCAGCACGATCCCCTTGCACGCCTCATTCATGATTGCCGCTAAGGAACCTCTGATGAATTCGATTTTTCTGTGTGCGTAACGAGTTTTGTGTCGTTTTCTTGATTTGTCCGATGCTGAGTAGTGGTTTTGCGAGAGGTTTTGGTTCCTTTTCTGTTGTTCAGGCACGGCAACCCCTTGTCACGCTATGGCGAGAAGCGCCTTGCGGGCGCGGAAGAGATTGCAAAGAGCGAAGAGGCCGACGAATTGAAGGCCGTTCTTCCTGAGACCGCGATACCGGACCTTCCGGTGATGCCACTGGCACTTGAGCACTTGGAACGGATGCTCGACGAAGGAGCGGACGCCGGATGTTTGGTGGTTGCGCTTGAGTTGTGCGGCGGAGAGCGAGTGATTGCGGGCTGCCTTGTCAGCTACACCCCAGAAGATGCCGCTCTTTCTGGCTTTGCGCTTCTTCTCCTTGCTTTGGTAGGCACTGTCTCCGAACTTCGCCTTCTCTTGTCCATGGTAAAGGCGATGCTGCACGGAACCGTCGTGAACAGATGCTTTCGTGATTTCGACTGTGTGGACGAATCCTTTGGTGTCCGTGCCAATGTGTGCCTTCATGCCGAAATGCCACTGATTGCCTTTCTTCGTCTGGTGCATCTCGGGATCACGCTTTCCTTCCTTGTTCTTCGTGCTTGGCGGAGCGGCGACGATGGTGGCATCGGTAATGGTGCCGTGCATGACGATCAGTCCCCGCTTCGCGAGAATGTCATTCACGATGATGAGAAACTGCTCCTGCAATCCATGCTCTTCGAGGAGGTGGCGGAAGTTGAGGATGGTCGTTTCGTCGGGAACACCGTCCCCGAGCAGATCGATCTCCAGGAACTTCTGGAAGGAATTGCGGTCGTAGATCGCTTCTTCCATTCCCGGATCGCTCAAGTCGTACCACTGCTGCAGAAAGTGAATCTTGAGCATCATCTTCAGTTCCTTGCGCTTCCTGCCGACCTGCTGCTCTGTGTAGAACGGCGCGATGACATCCAGCATCTCAGACCAGGGCATGACCCGCTCCATTTCATCCAGAAACTTCTCGCAGCGGAGTTTCTTCTGATGGGCGAGCGACAGGAAAGATGGTTGAGCTGACATTGGAATTTGAGGAAGAGGATGCGGAAATCCTAGCATCTCCTTCCTGAATTTCCGAGTGCGAAAGTGTGTGATTATGGCTCTGCTATGCCACGAGAGAATTTTTCAGAGTTTCCCTAAGACAAGAGCTTACCTTTTGCGCTCTCGAGTTCCATGGTTGATTTATTGCGTAACTATGTGGTAGAATATTATCAAATCAATTACCAAACTTCATTATGGACTATCAAGCATTCATTCGTGCGTTACAGGAGTTTGTGAGCATACCGCCTGCCATTCTCGCATATGCTCGCTATGCGGCGAGCAGGCAGGATGATCAAGGACGTCGAGCGCTGCTTGGTGCATTGCAACAATTGCATGGAGAGGTTGCGCCGCTCGAACAAGGAAGGAGAACGGCTTTGCGCAATGCCTTGGCGGTTTTGTGCTCATTTGAAGACACACACATGCATGCCATTCGGAAAGCGGCCGAAGAAGGGGAGCAGAAGGCCGGACTCGCAACATTCCAGAAATCCATCAGTTGATTTTCGACTCCATTCCCCAATCCACCATGCATCTATACACACATACCACACTTGAGAATCGGCTCATGCATTTTGCCGAGATGCCAGCCGGCAGGCCGGCACTATCGGTCAGAGAGAAGGTGCGCGAGATGGAGTCGAGCGGCGCACTGGATCAGAAAGAGGTCGAGAGCCTGCGCAGGGCGGGAAAGCTCGTAGAGAATTTACAGGCGGCAATTGCAGGAGATAAGGATTATCTCGATACTCAGGCGTCTGCCATCAAGGCCGCAGCTAAGGATCTCTTCACGCTGACGACCAGCTTGGAGCAGTTGGAGAAGTTCGACAGTACACTTAATGAAAAGTACAACACTTTCATGCAAACGCTCCTGAAGGGAGAAGAATTGCTCCGTCAGCATCAAAACCCACTTCACATCCGTGAGCGCGCGTTTGGAGAAGGTCAGTATTCCTATGAACAATCTTTCGAGGTCGATACTACCGCACATCAAACACTGCATGTCGCTCTGGAGTATCAGAAGCAGGTTCCTGTTTTCCGTAATGTTTCAAGGAGATGCGGACTTCGCAGCTTCTGCCAAAAAGTAAAGGTCGGGACCCAATCAGTCACCTTGCAAGAGTCGTACTCCATTATGCGCGAGCAATTTCAAGGATACGAGCACCTGCGCACTCCGCCGCTGGGTCGCATCAGTCTGCGTGAGGAGAATGGAAAAGCTGTGTACGCACTTCAGGTGGATAAGAGGTTTAATGGTACCTACACCGTCAGCAGCGGCGAAAACGCCTTCCAGCCGTTCACACTAAATGGGAAGGGTAATGACCAGTATCGTGGTGACAGGCAGGGAATTGCTGAAGGCGATTTCACTACGATCAAAGATGATTTACGCGAATATCAGCAAGCGAAAACTGACATAGATCAACGCGAAGCACTTGAGACGGAGGCAACTGAACGAGCCGAAGCTGATGCGAAGTTACAGGAGGGAATTGATGACGCCAAGGCTGCCGCTGAAGCGGAGACGACAGCCCGGGCGGAGGTAGACGTGAACCAGCAGAAGGCGATTGATGAGAACAAGACTGCGATAGAAACCGAGACTACTGCACGGACGACAGTTGACGAGGAGCAGAAGACTGCGATAGAAGCGAACAAGACTGCGATAGAAACCGAGACTACTGCACGGACGACAGTTGACGAGGAGCGCAAAGCGGAAATTGAATACCTCAAACTGCAAAATGAAGAACTGACGAAACAACTCTACATACGGCCGGCGTTATTGCCTCCCGTTTACACTTCTCTGATTCATGCGATCAAGGACGAGACTATTGCTGTTAACAGTCCGGAAATGGCTGGTCGTCTAACTCTGGTACAAGCAGCGTATGATGAAGTACCGCCGAAGTATCAACCGATGCTACTGCAAGCTGTAAACGCCAAACTTGCGAATGAAGTAGGTGGACTTCTCAATCAAGTGAAAGTATTTGTCAAGAACGGGAAAGTTTGCGTGCAATAATCCTCACGCCTGATCCTCCCGCAGCTCCAGCACAATCCCTTTGCACGCCTCATTCATGATTGCCGCTTGCACGAGAGGACGGATGACATCGAGGCCGTCCTTCCCCGCGAAGACCGCGCTCTTCGGCTCGAATCCCGTTCCTGCGTCAATTTCAGCGAAAAGCGGAACATACGGCGGGTTGCTGACGATCACGAACGGCTCGCGTAAACGGTGGACGAATGCCGGACCGTCTTCGCAGACGAACGAGATGGCGCTTTCGATACCGAACTTGCGCGCATTCTGTTCGGCGATTTTCAGCGCCGCTTTCGAGGTGTCGACGCCTATGATTCTCTCGCGGCGGCCTTCCAGCGCCAGCGTGACGGCGATGCATCCGCTGCCCGTGCCGACGTCCACGATCACTTTCCACTGTCCGCTTCGCAGTACTTTGGACACCGCCACAATCCCGTTATCGATCGTGACGGTCCGGTTTTGCGGATGGTCGAGGAACTCCAGCGCGAGTGTGATCAATCCTTCCGTGGACTGCCGCGGGATCAGTACGTCGGGCGAGACGTGGAACGTACGGCCGAAGAATGAGCGTAGCCCCGTGATGTATGCGAGCGGTTCGCCGGAGATTCGTCTCTTGATCAATTCGTTGATTGCGCTTTCCTGATCAGGTGAGAGCGCCTCTTCATCATGAGCCAGCACCCATGCGCGGTCATGATCAAGCACGTGAGCGATCAGCAGCTCGACGTCGAGGTGATCGATCGAGGCACCTGTCAGGAGATCGCGAATGATCATGGGCTTACGGTAGCAGGTAGTTAGTAGTAGGTAGCAGAGAAAATATATTCTATTCCACGCTACTTGCTACCCGCTACTTGCTACCTCTTCATCGTAATCTACTGCATACTCTTTCCATGCCGATCGTAGGAATCGATTGCCGGTTTGCATCGCAACATGCGGGACTCGGAACCTATACCCGCTCGCTCGTTCAAGCTTTACTCCTGAGGGACGATCCTTGGTCCACTGTGCTTTTCGTCCGATCTCTGAAGGAGGAATGGCTCAAGGATCTGAAGCGTGAGAATGTGACGCCGGTTGAAGCTTCCTTCCCTCATTATTCATTCTCCGAGCAATGGCGATTACCGCAGCTCATCAACCGCTCAGGATGCGATCTGTTCTACGCGCCGCATTTCAATGTTCCTCTGCGTTGTCCCGTTCCGTTCGTCACGACGATCCATGATCTGATCCTCCATCGTTTTCCGGGAGAATCTTCTTGGCTGAAGAAACTTGCGTATCGCTTCACGATCTCATCCGCTCTGCGGCGTTCGAAGAGCATCATTACGGTCAGCCGGTTCACGGCAGATGAGATTGAAAAGTTGTACGGATCGTCGGTTCGGGAACGGACGGAGGTGATTTACCCCGGCGTCTCCTCCGTTTTCTCGGTGCGGTCTGCACTCGAACAGGATGCGGTGAGATCCAGATACAATCTGACAAAACCTTTCCTTCTGTATGTCGGCGGAACCAAACCGCACAAGAATGTGCCGATGCTGCTTCAGGCCTTCCGTGCAGCGGCAGTCGACGACGTTGAACTTGTTCTTGTCTCCGGCGATTGCGCCGGAATCGAACTTCAAGATGGGGTTCGTGTTTTGGCAGACGTCTCTGAATCCGATCTTGCCTGTCTCTATTCCGCGGCACTCGGATCGGTGACGGCGACGAGAGCGGAAGGGTTCTATCTGCCCGCCATCGAAGCCATGGTGTGCGGGTGTCCGGTGCTGGCGACGAATGTAGGAGCTATTCCTGAAATCTCCGGCGGCCTTGCGATACTCGCCAAGCCGACTCTGCATTCACTCGTGGCAGGACTTCGATTGATTGTCAGAGAGGACATTCTTCGGCAGGACGATCAACGGTCCGCTCGCATCGAATATGCACGGAGTTTCTCGTGGGATCGTACGGCGGAAGAGACCGCGAAGGTGTTTCGGCAAGAGCTGGGATTATGAAGCATGTCATCCTGAGCGGAGTCGAAGGATGACATGCGAAGAATGGAGTATTTTCAGAGCGTCATGGTTCGACTCCGCTCACCATGACAAGAATTGTACATTTTACATTTTACATTCTACATTCCGTTCATGGATCGCGCTTTCTCCATTCTTCCGAAAGTTCTCAATCATCGCGGTCTTGCCGATGCCGCGTACTCGGGATTGATCCTTCAGAGGGCGTCGGCATGGATTCGGGAACAGTTGCCTGATTACGCGGCTTCCCTGCATCCTTCGCAATTGAAAGACGGTGTTCTCATGATTGAAGGTTCGCATTCCATAGCGGTTGCCGAGTGCTCACAGCACTGTCAGGACTTGCTGGCACATCTTGCATCCGCTGTGCCGGAGGCTCCTGTCCGTTCCGTGCGGGTTGTGAGAGCGAGGTGATTCGGCGGCTGTCCCCGGCGCCTGCGGAAAATCCGTATGCCCCGCAATAGCCTTGCACGGTGACATGCGGCTCCTCTACACTCGCCGCGCTTTCCCCACTACCGTTCCATGCTTATCATTCGTCTGCAGCGCACCGGACGCGAGAACACTCCGACATTCCGCATTGTCGTGTCCGAGAAGGCGAGGTCAGCAAAGAAGGGTGCTTTGGAGATTCTCGGGCATTATCTCCCGTCTCAGAAGGAGGGTGTTTTCACCTGCAAGACTGATCGCGTGAAGTACTGGATCGGCAAGGGCGCTCAGGTGAGTGATACGATGGCGCGTTTGCTCAAGAAGAACGGATTGGAAGGGATGGAGAAATTCATCCAGCGGTATACGAAACAGAAGAGCAAGGGTGAGGAAGAGGCCAAGCCGGCGGAGGCAGCTGCGGCACCGGCTCCTGAGGCTGCTCCGGCGGAAGTGAAGGCGTAGGACGTGCGGAATGTCCAATCGCCAATATCCAGAGAATGACCAAAGCCAAATTCCCAAGTTTGCCGACTATTCGTTGGCATTTGATCATTGGGGATTTTTTGGGAATTGGATATTGAGCATTGGTTATACGAGATTAACTTGAATGTTACCGTAGCTGCGGTTCGACCTTCGACAAGCTCAGGTCGCCCTGAGGAATTCGAAGGGCGAAAACCGCAGCAGCGGCGATTTTCGAATCGCCGCTACGGAGATAAAAGATTCGAATCAGGTTCATTCCGTATTATTCTCACTTCCACGTGACATCTCTCCCCACTTCGCGTACTCTTCCCTTCCGTATGACTGACGCTTCCACTCAAACAACTCCCCTTCCCGGTCATGCCTTCATCGAGGCGGTGCTGGGAATGCTGGTGGAGGATAAAGATCAGCTCATTGTGGAGTCCAAGATGGATGAACTGGGCATTCTGATCACCGTGAAAGTGAGTGACAGGGATATGGGTAAACTCATCGGAAAAGGAGGTCAGACCATCAAATCCCTCCGCACGTTGCTCCGTGTCGTCGGTGGCACATCCAATCAGCGTGTGAACCTGAAAGTACTTGAGCCGTAAACTTCTTTTCCTTTCCCCAGCCGTCTTATGATCAGAGACCTCATCGAAAACGGTTCCATTCTTCAGATCGTTGCGACAGTCATCGCATTCGGATTGATTGTGGCATCCATCCTCAGTCTTGTGTACATCATCGTCGGAGGCATCACGTTCATTCTCTCCGCCGGCAATGAGGAGCGCATCAAGAAGGCGGTACACACCGTCCGGTATGCCATCATCGGCCTCTTCGTCAGCTTCATCGCTTTCTTCCTTGTTTCATGGGTATCGAAGCTTCTCGGTTTCCCGTTCGATCTTTCATTCGGCACCATCCTCGATCTCATGACGGATCTGTTCAATTCCCTGAAGTAGGGGCTGCGGAATAAGAGAATAAGAGAATATCAGGGGGGAGTCTCTGTCCTGATAGTCTCTTATTCTTGTGCGATCATGTTGGATGCTTCATCCATGAATCTTCCTCTGGATTCCCACGGCTGCGAGGGCAGGCACGCCGAGCAGCAAGCCGAGCAGCGCCGAGAGGTCCACGCCCGTCTCCGGAACGCCAGTGAAGACGCCTGTTCTGGCAGTGCGGACCGTTTCCGTGAGAGATGTGCCGCTCACGATATCGCTGCCGCGCAACGTTGCGACATTGCTGAGCTCCATTCCATTCGGAGCATCGGACCGGACCATGAGCGTGTAGCTCGTTCTCCATGTCTCACCCGGCTGAAGAACGGGAACCTTCCAGCGGATATTCCCGGCGGCTTGGTCGATCATGCTTTCCGGATTCTCGTAGGTTTCGAGCGTCATGTACTGCGTATCGAACCGGTCGACGATCTCGGCATCGGACATCACGCGGTCGAGCGTATTCTTCACCGTCAGCGTGTAGCGGACCGATCCTCCCGGAAGCACCTCGGACTGATTTGCGGTTTTCCGGAACAGCACTTCCTGCTGGATGGCACCCATCTCCGTGCTTTGTGCCACAACCGTCGTGGTGTCCCGGTCACCTGTTCCGTCCGCCGTTGCAACCGACGCTGTCAGCAAGGTTCCGATGGGTGCATCGCCTCGGACGCGAACCGTGAACTGGAGCACACGCGACCCGCCAGGTGCGATCTGCAGGATGAGCCAGCGTACATTGGTTCCGTCGTACTTTCCTCCTTCCGACGCCGAGACGAATTCCCCGTAGAGGGGCAGAGAAGTATCCACGGATACATTCGTACCGACGACAGCGGACTTGTTGGTGACTCTGACGACGTACGTGAGGAGTTGGCCGAGTTCCGCCGTGCTCCGGTTATCGGTGACAGTCGCGTCGATGGAACTGTACGGCAGACCGTAGCGAATGACGGTGACATCCCTGTCGACGGCGGTGCCGATCGTGGCCGTTGCGCGCAGCACCACCCTGTCTTTCGCCCTCTCGTCGACGCGACCGGTCGCACTGAGGATGCGCTCCTCGCCGGCGCCCAGTGTCACGTTCTTCCACACGACCGTGAAGGATGAGCGCTCGCCATTGTCCGAAGATGACAGATAGTTCACTTCGTACGGCAGGTTCAGACGGACATCGGACGTCTGCGCATGTTTGCCTGTATTGCGGACACGGAGGGTGTAGGTGAGCAATTCAAACGGCAGCGTGAACTCCCTGTTGTCCGTGACAGCGACCGAGTATTGATCCGACTCAGCCGGTTGAATGTCTTCGGTGACAAGCGTCGAATCCGTTCCCTGCGCACCGGATACCAATGCCCGTGCGATGATGTATTGTCCCGGACGGGCATCCGGAGAGACGGTCGCATTGAACGTGAGTGTGCGGGTGACATTCCGGTTGACCGAGACGTTGCGCCAGACGACGGTTTCAGGACTGACAGTACCCCCGTCGCTCGCTGATACGACCGTGAGCTGGTACGGCAGCTTCACCGTGACATCCATATTGCGTACAGGATCGCGTTGCTGCTTCAGCGTGATGACGAACACCAACGCGTCTCCCGGCTTGGCCTGATCGTGACCGTCGGTGATGGTGATGAAATTTCCCGTTGTATTGGGTCCCTCGTAGTCCTGATCCAGATTCAGACACTGCTGATCCTGCGGATAGTCGAGCACGCCGTTGCCGTCGTTATCGATCCCGTCCGCGCACTGGGGTAAGGCGGCGCCGGTTGATTCGGTGGTCGACGCAAATCCGACAATCAGAGCACCGGATACGATGAGTATCAAAGCGCTTGCAGTTGCGAAACTCTTGATAGCTCGGCGTGAGAAGAATGTACGCACAGGATGGGTGGGGAAAACAAAAAGGAGGTATTTATATACCTTTTGTGATCTTCTGTCAATATTGATTCGGGAATGAACTCACGAATCGGCTGAGATCTCGTCAGCAACTCCTCGGAGATAAGCCGCAATGATCGACTCCGTTGTCGTAGAGACGCCCGATCGGGCGTCTCTACGACAACAACGATTGTTTCGGGAATACCGCGGTGCCCTTTCTTTTTACATGAACGATGATGACTTTCTGCAACAACCAATTCATGTGTGTATTCCGATTCTGCGTTCATCCGGTCATCTCAACGTCGTCGTTTGCCGGTATTCCGGCGGATCTTCTTCTGTCCGTTCTCAGTCTTCTGCAGGTACTCCGGCAGCAGGATGGGCTCTTTGATGTTATCGATGTGTTCGAGCAAGGGAAGATCTTCCAGCGCGATCTTTCCAATATAGAGTTTACGGAGATCACCCCCTTCCTTCACATATTGTTCAATGGCGCGGTAGCCGCGGAAGTAGATGATGGCGCGCGTGAAGCCGCCGGCAGATTCCGTTCGGGTGAGTCCCCTCTTCAAGTCTATGGCTTTCGCAAGCGCCTTCTCCTCTGAGAAGGAGAGATCTTCCTCCAGATAGTTGCGCGTTTCGGCGAACGAGTGCTCGAGTGCGAATGACACTCCCAACACCTGCCGTGCGTGGAGGAAGCGTTTCTCATGATTCGGCGGCAGGATGCGTATCTGGTTGAAGATGGCGAGTCCTTCCTGTGTGTCGAGGTAGTTTGCGAAGCCTCGTCTGAACAAATCGTAGGGTTGTGCGGCACCGTTCTCTCCTGTCAGAACATGTGTTTCGATCTCGTGTGCGATCAGTGAGGAGACGTGGTCGTGCGAAAATGACGCATCTTCACGGATGAAGATCTTCTTCTCTCCCACGGCGCAATCCGAGACCATGTCCGGCTTCACGATGATCTGCCAGTCGTGGAGACCGTACTTCAGCAATACTTTGTTGAATTGTTCTTCCACTTGCCTGGCCGAGAGCAATCGGTCGTCTTTCTGCGGAAGATCGCAGGCGACCTGGGAACGGGCATGCAGCTCTGCGAACCCTGTCAGCGCAGGACTCGGCCTCCCGTAGAGAGCCAGTGATGCAGCAGTGAATCGTTCGGGGTCTCCGCGGGCGCGGAGCAGTTCGATCTTGAGGAGGAGTTCCCGCCTCTTCTTTTTGAGCAGGATGCCGAGAGGCGTTTCGTCGATCTCCACCCGAAGGACGGATTCCTCCATATCCTTGAGATCAAGTCGGCATTCCCGCTGCAGGAAGATCGGATTGTACTTTCTGTCATTCCTGAGGCGCAGCACCTCTTCCTGCAGATTGACGGGGCGAAGGTACTTGAGCAGCTGCAGGTCATGGTCCACTTCCGCCAGCAGATGGTCGACGGAACGCAAATCTTTCTTGACGACCGAGCGGGTCGGCACCGGCAGGCGCTTTCCCGGATCGATCAGGAATCCCGTCAAATCGCGTCGTCCGATGATCGCTCTGGCGGGATGGACCTCGGTGCCGGCACGCACGAGCGTTTGAATCCGCTTCCCGCCGAGGACGAACTTCACTTTGAATGCGCCTCTGGAACCTTCGACCGGTTCGATGGCGTCTTCTTTCCGGAGCTCTTCGATGAGATCGGCGGAAAATGTCGACTGTTCCCGCTCCGGAGCGATGACGCATCTTTCTTCCACCGTGAAGCCGTCTCCAGATATCTCCAGTATTTCCTGCGGTCCGAGAATCGGCCGCTTCTCTTCCTCCTCCTTCTCCCTCTGACTCAGCCGTTCGCCGAACAACTCCTGCGCGATGCGTACGCCCTTTTCCGGTGAACTGACATTCAGACCTTCCACGCGATCGAGACGGGAACGCAGCGGCGCCAGATTCGCAACCTGCACCATCAACCCCGCACGTGCGTTCACCTCGAGCAGCACCGGTCCCATGTCGCGATCCAACGTCAGATCCACGGCGAGGTAGCCGATGTTGGTGATGCTCTGGATGCGCGATGCGATGAGGAGAAGTTCGTTCCAGCGGGGAATCTCGATGCCCGCAATCGACATGCCGTGAGGCAATTCTTTGAGGATGTGATGATACTGTGCGGCATGAGTTGTCACCCCTTTGGCAAGGTCAATGCCTATGCCCATGCCTCCGAGGTGCACGTTCGCTTTCCCTCCGCTTTCCGCCGTGGGAATGCGCAGCATCGCCATCACGGGAACCAGGTTGAAGACGACGATCCGGATGTCCGGAAGACCGGCCGGCCGGAAAGGCGCGAAACCTTCGGCAGGCGTCAGAATCTGCTCGAAGAAGGCGGTGTCGGTGCTCCCGCTCACTGCAAACCGTCCGTCGAGAATGTCTTCGATGTGCTCCCTGAGCCGCCATTCCTCGATGGGTGTCTTTCCCTGTGCCAGGAACACGCCGTTCCTGCGACCCTTCAAAATAATGATCCCCTCCCCCCCGAACCCCGCATTGGGTTTCAGGACGCACTCGTCAGGGAGGGATGAAAAATCAAAGAGTTTCAACTGTCGTCTGGTTTCGATGCGGGCGAAAACTTTTGCCGTCGGAATCCCGCGTGCGGACAGAAACATCTTCGTCTTCATTTTGTCATCGGCAAACGCCACCGCTTTCCGCGGATTGAAGGGCTTGATGAACAGGAGATTGCGTGCATTCAATCCCAGAACGCCGCGGTTGTTGAGGAAAGGAAAAAACATGAGTGATACGAATCGGGCGAACGGACTGCAAAGAAAGGTTGGAGGGGTGGAAGGGACAGGGAGCTTGTCAGATTCCTCGGACTCTTCGGTTTCTTCTTGTCGTTGTCTATTACTCTTCCGCAAGATGACGGAACACTTCGCGGAAGCGGAAATACTCCACCAGCCGCAGTCCCGTCCATCGCCCCAGAATGACGTTCACGACAATCGTGAGCAGCAGTAACTCGGGATAGGCGAGGATGAGCGACTGGAAAAACTGCCATTGCACGATGGCGACGCAGACGAACGCGCCCAGAATCGTCTCGCTGATGCCGAAGAGCGCAGACCACCACCCTTCCTCGGTTTTGAGTTGCAGGAAGTTCTCCGCAAGGGTCGAGAGAATGAGCAGGATGAAGATCGTTTCGCGCGTGAACGTCAATCCCCACGCAGCTCCGAGCGTGACAAGAAGCAGCAGCGTCGCGCTGACGACTGTCAGAATGATGGCGACTTTTGGAATGTACAGAAGCGACCATCGACGCATCAGGGAGCGCGTCATGTACCCCATTGCGATGATGTAGAGGAGAGTGATCAGTCCGATCCACCATCCCAGCACCATGAAGCTGAGTGCGACAATCGTCGGCGTGTACAAACCGAAGGTCGTGATGCCGACGACCTGTTTTAAGAACGCGAAAATGGTGGCGATGACCGGCAGCATCAGGAGAAGGAGGATCGTCTGACCTGATACGCCGTTCGCCAGGAGTTCATTGACCAGAACCGAAAGAATGTTCCACGGACGGACCGTGAAAGATGATGCATTCAGGGACAAGGCATCGATATCGCGCGATGCGATTGTCGTGATGAACTCATCGATGTTCTCCGCGCTCAGGAGAGGATTAATCGCTTCGTTCCGTGTGATGATCAGTTCCCGCGGCTTGAGGAGGGTCAGCGTCCCGCGGGTGGTCCTGCCGATGGTGGCAAGACTGCGCTCCGTCACGAGCACGATGGTCTGATTGCGTATGCCGGCTTTCCAGTCCGCGTTCGAGTCGATGCCGCGGGTCAGCGCCTGTAAACCGGCGATGCCGTCTGTCCATACGACGATGGACTCCGCGCCCGTCAGCGCATCTTTCTGATCCGTCAGCAGCTTGAGAAGGGCATCCTCGACGCCGCCGACGGGTGTGGCGGGATCAGCCTGAATGATGCGCAGCAGTACGCCGCTCTTCATCGCTTCTTCCGCATGCGTGCGGAGTTTTTCAGACGGGATGCCGCCGTCTGCGAGAACGATGAGTTTCCGGCGGTAGGCGGAGACGCTCTGCATGGTCTCATCCTCCAACGACGTTCCGTCCAGCCCCACCGATCGCACCGTCAGGCGTATGGTGATCTTCCCCGGTCGTTCGGGTGTGTAGATGGCTTCCACGCTGCGGGAAATGACTTGCTTCGTTTCCTCGATCGTCCAGCGGTACTCGGGTTTCTCCCCCGTGACGTGACTGGAGGATGCGTCCAGAATGATCGTTTTTCCGACGGCGATATCGGTCGGTCCGGTGATGATCGCTTGAATCCCCTTCTCCAGCGGAGGGACGGTTTGTGCACCGACCGGAGCGGAATTGAGGAATGAGAGTGCCGACAAAAGAAAAAGCACTGCCGGTCCCCTGAGGATGAATCGCATGGTTGGAGTATACAGGATTCACATCCCAAGGTGTCGATCAGACCTTTTGGTCTTACGGAAGCCCGATCACTCGATATTTCCCCTCAAAGCGAGTATGATCCGAGATCATGGTGAATCCCTTCATCACAACTGCAGGCACGACTGCGGCGATCACCGTCATGATCATACAGGTGCTGTCTTTGGCCGTGCTGATTCTGGCGACGTTTGAATTCCGGTCCATCATAGAAGCCAGGCGTGATTTTCTCGAAGCCATGGGGTACAGGGATTCGCTGCGTTCGGTGTTCTGGAATCGTCTGTTGCTCCTGTTCTACATCGTGAGCATTCTGATCATCACCGTTGTGTTTGATCTCCTCTTTCTGTTCCGTCCCGACATCATGTGATCATGCGCAAAGTCACGCTCACCGAAGGCGAACGGCTGATCCGCGTCAGCAGCGAGCACTGGATGACCTATGTCATGCCGCTGTTCATCTATGTCCTGCTTACTGCCGGCGGCATCTTCTTCCTGCTGATTGCTGGCTATACGGTTGCCGAAAGCGATTGGATTGCGATCAGTTCATTCCTGCTTTCCTTCATCCTGTTCCTGGCCGGCTGTCACGGATTCTACTTTGTCGTTCTGGGCGAATTCACCAGTTTTTACGTCATCACCACGCAGCGTGTCGTCCATTTCAAGAACGTCATCATTCTGCGTGAGGAAATGTCGGAGGTTTCCTTCGAGATGATCAAGACGGTGGAAGCCAGCAAGCGCGGCTTTCTGCAATATTTGCTCAATTACGGCTCACTCAATTTCGAGAACAAGCTCATCATCAACTACGTCTCGCATCCGCATTCCGTCGCACGGGATGTCCATCAGGCGATGGGGATGCGGTAGGGCGCCTGGAGATCTCAGCTTCCGCGCAAAGCATTGCGCTCCCTTATCATATAAAAAGTTTGGGAGCGGGATGCTTCCCGCGGAGAGAAGTTTCACTTGCCCTGAATAGACTTCAGTAATCGTACCGCTGCCCGATTTTCCGGATCAAGCGTGATGTGATGTTCGAGAATCTCCGTTGCTCGCTCACTGTCTCCCTTTTCATTCAATCTGTACGCGTACGCCAAGCCGATGTCCGGATCATCCGGATTCAGCTTGTAGGCACGCACAAGGTACGGAAAGGCTTCCTCCTGATTCTTCTGCCGCTCGAGTGCGTCGAAGAGGTTGTAGTTCGCTTCCATGGTATTCGGGTTCCATTCCAATGCTGATCTGAAAAGCTCCTCCGCTTCCGCAAATTCACCCCGATCGAGAAGAATGGCGCCGGCGTTGATATACGCCCCCACGTAACTGTCATCGATCGTAATGGCTTGTTTGTACAGATCAAGCGCCTCATCCGCATTGTTCAGTTGTTCTTCCAGTGATCCCAGATAGAAGAGCGGTTCGGGATTCTCCGGATCCAGTAAGCGTGCGCGCTCGTATTCATTTCTCGCTTCATCCGTCCTGCCTTCGCGGGCGAAAATGGAACCGAGTCCCGTCCGGTAGGCGACGTCTTCCCTGTATGTCAGTCCCGCTTCGATGACAGACCTTTCCTCGTTGATTCTTCCCGTTTGGCGATAGATGACCGACAGACTGGTGCGCGTCGGGATGGAGTCGGGGTACAGCATGAGCGAACGTGTCAGCAGTCGTTCATCGGATGCCCAGACGGAGGTTTGGTTGAAGGAGAAGACTGAGAGAATGAGGAGGAGGATTACAGAAAGTAAGTTACGGAGTGGGTAGTGGGTAGTGTGGAGTGGGTAGTTTTCCAGCTTTCTCCATCCGGCAGCAAGAATAATGATGATGCCGATCATCGGCAGATAGGCGTAACGGTCGACTGCGAAGAATGTCACGGTGCCTTTGTGGAAGTTTAAAAACGTCGGCGACAGGGTGATCAGGAAGAACGCGAGGCCGATGGCGATCCACTTGGTCCATTTCAGACTGACAATGGCCACCAGCGAAATGATGATGAGAATGATGATCGGCCAATAGAAATCCGGTGAGACGATCGTGATGGGGGCGTGGTACGGGTAGATGGGATTGAGTCCGGTCGGCAGGAAGAATTTCTGCAGATAGAACACAGTGCTTTTGCATGCCATCAGAACTGTTTCCATCAGCGTCGATGATTCGACTACGCGTTCTTTGCCGATGAGGGCAATGGCGGCGAAGACCGTACTGAGAATGACGTATGGAATAAGTGACCCGAGACGAGTGAGTAGTGGGTAGTGAGTAGTGGGTTGTTGATGTTGATCATTGACGATTGCAACAATGAGTACTAGTAACGCCGGTAGTGTCAGGACCATCGCTTTCGAGAGAAGAGCCAGAAGAAACAATCCGATGCTAAACCAGTACAGCCGATTTCCGCGGCCGGGAACGGCCGCTCCCCTGCCTTGCAGAGAATGTACGTACGTGATCAACGACCCTAAAAACAATCCTGTGGACAAGAGGTCCTTCCTCCCCGCCACCCACACAACCGCTTCGGTATTCAGCGGATGGACGAGGAACAGAAGCCCGCCGAGAATCGCCACTGGTCGATTTTTGATCAAGAGCCATAACAACATAATCACCAGTGCCGCGTTGATCCCATGCAGCAGAATGTTGGTAAAATGGAAGATGGCAGGATTCATTCCTCCCAGTACGTAGTCCAGCTGATACGACAGAAACGTCAGCGGCATGTACAGCTCCGGATCGAAGTGGGTGAAGACGTACCGGATGTTTTCAGGCGTCAGCCCGCGCACGAACAGGTTCTGCGTCACGAGGTACGGGTCGTCGATCATGGAGAATCCGTGTGACAACGCACCGCCGAAGACGAGGAGCGAACCGAGGATACAGGCGCCGATGATGCCCCATGTCATGCACCTGTCGAACGCCGATGCATCGTTTCGGTCAGATTCTTCCATGGAGCAAGGCTACCAGATGTCAGCCGTTGCAGCCTCATCCGTACGCATCGACCGGCAATGACTGCACGCTCACATCATTTTCGCATAGTGCTCCATTCCGGAAATGTCGATGATCTCCGCAGCCTGATCACCCACAGTCCATGCGTCGTGACCGGGAGGGACGATACTGATTTCACCCGGTCCGAACTCCTGTTTGGTCCCGTCGTCCATCACGATCATCAGACGTCCCGCGATATGAAAATTGATGTGCGGCGCTTCACAGCTGTCCGTCTTCACAATCGGTTTGACGGAAGTCGACCACTTCCATCCGGGTTCGAACGTCGCGCGGCCGAAGGTATCCTTGCCGATCTTTACCAGTTCCAGCTTCCCTTTGGGGAAGGTGCGGGTCTCCGTCGGCTTCAGGAAGCTCGCTGCTTTCATGGTTTCCTGCATCGTCATTGTTGCCATAAAGAGTGGGGGAAAATGAAATTTAAAACATCGGCTTGTCACATCGGGTGCGTTTCCGGACTCACGAAACAGCAATCGATGGCCTTTTTCCCGGAGCCGCAGGGACACATCTCGCCGCGACCGCAGCATTCAACGTAGGATTTGCCCGAACCGCACGGACAGGGAGCCTTGAGCTTTTCATAGATTGTCTTATCAGCCATAGGTGAGGGGGGAAGTGTCTGTTTTTGAGACGTCTGAAATCTGCATTGCATTACAATCGTGATTCCACGGCACTTCTCAGACATGTCAGTCCAGGACGGATGCATCCGATTGTCCTGCCAGTTCCTGCGCCTTATCCTGAACATCGGACACCTTATCCATTTGATCCTGAAGACCCTGATCCGTCGGAACTCGTTGCATCTTGAGTACTGTCGCCTTCTCAATGACGCCCATGATCACGTCGGGTTTCGGCAGATATCTGATGCGAATTAGATCGCTTGAACCTTCAGTCTTCTCGTTCAGGCTGAGGAAAAGCGTGCCGCAGTGTCCAATGCCGAAGAACTGCGACTCGGTGCGCATGCTCCTGATGTCCTCGAGATGGATGGGGTGAATCTTTTGTTTGATAAAAAAAACATGGTTTACGATGATAACTTTCTCCGTTGTGACGAAGAAATAGTTGTAACGCCAATTGATGAAATACTTCAGCATCTTATAGATGCAGAAAAAGAGCCAAAGGAACAGCGAAGGAACGAAGAAAGGAAATAGCGTGCTGTTCAACGTTATCAAGGAGATGTACACCACGAAGACACCGAACGTCACCAGGAACATCCCTGCCGCAGGCAACAGGAAAGAGAACATGTGATGAATGGAGATCAGGAGCTCCTTTTCACCTTCCGCGATGAACTCCTTCTTCATTTTCCCGATACTGGTCTCCAATGCGAGGAAGCGCATAGCCGTCATTCTACCGTAACATGCCTCGTGCCGACGAGCGGCGCAGAAAAGTCCAGCGCGCAAGGAAGCCGGCTCTTTGCGGGAGCCGGCTGCACTCTTGCGTATTTCCCTGCTTCAGAGCGACACGTTCATACCCTTCGGTAGATAGTGCAGCGTATCGAAGATCGTTCCTGACTGAGGCAGTATCCCCGCAACGTAGATGTCATTGCCGAAGAAATTGTCAATCGTATCGCCGGTCTTGTTGAATAGCTTAAGGTCACGCATCATCTGCGCTTCATCCCAACCGATGAAGATCGGCGAGTAAATTTTCTCATTCTTCACCAGAACGGAGAGTGGGCTCTGCGGGAATTCATTTCTGATCACTTCAGGCAGCAATTCCGTATCGCCCGCATAGAAGAGCTTCAGCGCACCCAAATCATCGATCACCTGCAGGACGGTTCCGGACGGAAGAAGATTCAGTGTCGGCTTCCGCGTGATGTGTGCGCGATCGAGAATTGTCCCGGTGGGAGCCAGAATCCCCGTGACGGCGTACCCCGGCCTGCCTGCAAATTCCTTCAGCCTATCCCCGATGCGCGTGAATTCCTTCTCTTCCCTCATATTCGCCGCCTCCTCGGAGCCGAGGACGACACCCCGTGTTCCGATGACCGCACTTCCTTCCTGCACCGTCAGTGCCGGACTGAGCGAGTCCACGCCGAGGACGAATTCGGCATCATCATTCACGATGATCAGCTTGGGCACTCCGGTTGTTGTGAAGAGCCTGTTCACTTCCGAAGTGATTTCGGCCGACACCGCCGGTGCGGCGCTGACCTCCTCCTTCATCATCGCGCGTGAACTGAAGAGGGCAAACTCGAAGAAAACAAACGTGAAACCGATCACCATGACGATGGGTGCCAGCATGGAGAGAACATTCCGTTTTCTCGGGCGGAAGAGACGGATAAGCAGTGAATTGGCGACGACGGAAATGGAGCTGAAGGCCATCGCAAGCCCAGCCAGCTCCGGCTGCAGAATCAGACCGAAGGCGACGAAGAAGACTCTGGCCGCGATGGGGATGCCGATCACGTTGTAGAAGAGAGCGAAGAACATGTTCTGCCGGATTTTGCTCATCGTTTCCCGTGACAGTTCCAGTGCGGTGATGACATCACGAAGATCGTTTTTGATGATGACGATCCCGCCGGTCTCCATCGCAACATCAGTCCCCGATCCCATCGCAATTCCCACATCGGCTTGTGCGAGTGCCGGCGCATCGTTGACGCCGTCGCCGACCATTGCGACTTTTCTGCCTGCGTCCTGCAGCTTCTTCACCTCATTCGCCTTGTCCTCCGGCAGGACTTCGGCGAGTACATTGGTGATGCCGATCTGCTTCGCGATCGCCTTCGCCGTGCGCTCGTTGTCTCCTGTGATCATGTACGTTTCGATCTTCATTCTCCGGAGCAGATCGATGGCTTCCTTCGTCGTATCTTTCACGGTGTCGGCTACGGCGATGATGCCGAGGAGGCCTGCATCCGAGGCGAGGATCATGGCCGTCTTGCCGTGTTCCTCCAGCTTCAGGAGCTTGCGCTCCGCTTTTGTGAGATCGACTGCGGGGATCTGCGTCATGAGCTTGCGGTTGCCGAAGTAGTACTTCACATGGTCAATCTCTCCCTCGATGCCATGACCGGGGATTGCTTTGAAATGTTCTATATCTCGGAGATCCAGTCCTTCCTCCTGCGCATGCGCATAGATGGCTTCGGCGAGCGGGTGTTCGGATGACCGTTCCAGTGATGCGGCGAAGAGGAGGACGTCGTCTTCATCGGCGCCGACGCCGATCACATCCGTCACCACCGGCTTGCCGTTGGTGAGCGTTCCGGTCTTGTCGAAGACGATGGTGTTGATTTTGCTCGCGGCCTCCAGCGGCTCACCTCCCTTGATGAGAATCCCCTTCTCCGCCCCCTTGCCCGTTCCCACCATGATGGCGGTGGGAGTCGCCAGACCGAGCGCGCAGGGACACGCGATGACGATCACGGCCGTGAAGGCCATGAGGGAAAACGTCAGCGTGCCGCCGAAGACGAAGTACCAGAGGAGAAACGTGGCCAGAGCGCCGAGGATCACGACGGGGACAAACCAGGCGGAGATGCGATCCGCGAACCCCTGAATGGGCGCTTTCGATCCCTGCGCTTCCTCCACCACGCGGATGATCTGCGCGAGCATCGTCTCGCTGCCCACTTTCTCCGCGGTGAATTCGAAGCTGCCGACTTTATTCAGCGTGGCTCCGATGACCCTGTCTCCGGCGTTCTTCTCCATCGGAATGCTCTCACCTGTCAGCATGGATTCATCAACCGAGGAATGTCCTTTGATGATCGTGCCATCCACAGGTACGGTTTCACCCGGGCGCACGAGAACCGTATCGCCGCCGATCACCTGATCAATAGGGATGTCGATCGTCTGTCCGTTGCGCACGACTCTCGCCGACTTCGCTTGCAATCCCATGAGCTTACGGATGGCATCGCTGACCTGCCCCTTCGCCTTCACTTCCAGCCACTTTCCGAGGATGACGAACGTGATCAGGAACGCGGCGGTCTCGAAGTAGAGCTCGGGAATCTTCTCCCCGTCCACTCCCAGTACTCCTCCGGTCCGTGATACATACAGAACAAAGTTAATGAAGCTGTAGAAGAATGCCGTGGATGTGCCGATGGCGATGAGGCTGTCCATGTTGAACGTCTTCATTCTCAAACTTGACCAGAATCCCTTGTAGAAACCGGCTCCGACAATGAACTGCACGGGAAGAGTCAGGATGAGCGAGACGATGCCGATATACGGCGGAATAATCGAAATGCCGGGAAGCCATTTGAAGAAATCCAGCAGCATGAAGTAGAGCATCGGTGCGCTCAGGATGAAGCTCCAGATGAATTTCCGCTTATAGCTCCGGATCTCCGCTGCGCGTTTTTTCCTGTCAAATTCCTTATCCTGTTCATCCACCACCTCGGCTCCGTACCCCGCTTTCTTCACTGCCGCGATCAGGTTCTGAACATTTGTCACTTTGTCGTCGAAGTGAACGGTCGCCTTCTCCGCGGCAAAATTTACGTTCGCCTGCTTCACACCGGGCACCTTTTTAAGGGAGCGCTCGATGAGCGTTGAACAGGACGAGCAATGCATGCCGAGGAGGTACAGCGAGGCTCGACCCGGCTGGAGCGATGCACCGGATTTAGAAGGAATGATTCCTTGGATCCTCTCCGGTGTTTTGCCCGGAGCTGGCAGCATTCTTTCCTTCTGCCCCGTACTCCCTCCAAGGGCATCAAAGAGTGACGTGACGTTCAGTGACTTCACCAGTTGATCGAGCATGGAAGAGGTCCGTGCTTGATCTTCCGGTATCTGCAGCTCAGCCGTACTCGCTTTCTTCATCTTGCCTTCAAAGTAGGGTTTGCCGGCCGGATCCTCCAGTACTTTTCCCTCGGCTTCGACGGTCGTTTGCAGATTGATCTTGAATGGTTTCCCCGCCGCGACGGTTGTTGTTGTCATTTTCACCGCATCGTCTGTTGCTGCGCTGTCCACGGGTTTCTTCGCCCCGATCACTTCCGCCGCATATCCCGCATGCACCACTGCCGCAACGATGTCGTCAGCTGCAACGGAATCATCGGCGGTAACGCGCGCGTTCCCTGTCTTGACGTCTATGGTGATCTCTCCGATTCCTTTCAGATCCCGGAGTTCGTTCTGAATAAGCTTGGAGCATGACCCGCATGTCATGCCGGTGATCTTGAGACGATGTTCGCGAACCATAGATATGGGGGGAAGATAGGGAATATACCTGTACCTATGGTATAGGTATCAATAATGACGGTCAAGTGCAAATACTATGAAAGAAAGTGATCATCAATCCCGCATTGCTGACATCACTCCTTCCGGTCATTACCGACCGCCGCCGCAATTGCAGCCCCCACCCATACCGCACCCCATTCCTCCCGTCATAGCCGAGTCAGCCATCCATTGTCCGTCCGGCATGTAATGACCTCCCGCGCCGCCCGTCTGATTTCCGACCTGTGCCTGCACGACGCCCTTCTTCGCATACTGAGCGATGGTTGTTTCCGCAGCACCCATCCCCCACCCTGCGGCAAGGTAGAGTCCGGCGAGCAGCGTAATGCCGAAAAATATCTTTTGAGAGGTATCCATATTACTTATTGGCAAGTTGGGAAACGGCTAGAATCTCTTCAATCATTTCCTGTTTCTTCGCAGTGTTTCCCGAATCGATCGCACGACTGAAGCATGATCGCAGATGACCTTCCATCAGCAGCTTGACGACTCCTTTCAGGAGTCCGATGACTGCGAGGTTCTGCTGCATGATATCGATGCAGTACTCATCCTGCTCGACCATTTTCACGATCTTGTCGAGGAGGCTTCGTGCTTTCTTGAGGCCGATGAGTGTCTTTTGCTTCTGTTCGTTCATGAACGGTTGAGGAAGGATTGTACCGGCAGTATACCCATACCTGAGATGGAGGTAAATAGCACTTCATCATTTTCTGGAAAAGAGACCCTCCGTCGGGGGTCTCTCTTTCCGCAATCGGACTCGCACGTCACGAAAGCCTCTGCACTTTGTACGTCTCACCCAGCCCCTCAATCTCTTTCGTCCAATCATCGAGGGCGAAATCGTCTGCGTGCGTGAGCGTCACGGTTTTCGTCGTAAGATTGACTGCGATGTCCGTGATCTCGGGGAAATCGCCGCTGACACTTTTGATCAGTTTGCCGCAGGCGTCGCAGTGAATGCCTGGAATCGAAACGGTTGTTTGCATGGGATGCGGGGGAATGAATCAAAGAACGTTAAACGCACCTCGTACCATGCCCATGGAGCAGCTGAAGGCAATGCGGCCCGGCTTTTCAGGTGTAAATTCTATGATGTTGTCGCCCGGCTGCAGAACCTTCTGGATTCCGAGTGACGGAATGACGAAGCCCTGCGTGCAACCTCCCGCCTGCGTACCGTCGATGATGAAGCGGACGGGAACGCCGGATTTGATCGTCAGTTCGGGCGGCTCGTAGCCGTAGGCGGTCACTTTCATGCGCACTTCCTGCTCATACCCGGTGATGACCGGGAGGCGAACGGCGTTCTCAGACGTTGCCTCAACCGCCTGTTGTGCGGGCAAAGAAACAGAGAAACCGGCGAGTGCGAAGCCGCTTCGCAGGTTGAAGAGAGCAAGTACGAAGACCAGCGTTCCCGCGAACGTCAGGAAGATGCGCGAGAAGGAGCCGCGTGCCGAGGATGAGATGAAGCTTATGCCGAGGAGAGCGGGCAGCGTGCCGATCGCAAGCACTCCCATGCTCATCGCTCCCGGCGCGAAACCGCCCGAAGCGAGTGCGGCTAGCTGCAATGACTGCGTAAAGCCGCAGGGAAGGAAGAACGTGAGCGCTCCGAGTGCTATGGGAGCCAACGGGTGATCGTGTTCCGTCAGATTTGAAATCCAGTGAGACAGCGCCTTCGGCGGCCTGATCGGGAATGCTCCTTTCGGAATGATCCCCAGAATCGTCAATGCGAGATACAGCATTACCAGCGCGACGCCGATATTGAGGTATGCCGTTGTCCAGATCGGCAACGTGATGGCGGTTCCGATGAGGCCGACGATCCCCCCGAGGACGAAGTACGATACCAGTCGTCCGACGTTGAACTGGATGAGTGGACGCAGCTTCTGTGATGACGATTCCGCCTGATGAATCTGATTATGCTTGGCGGCCATCGCGAGGAGCAGGCCGCCCGTCACCGCGAGACAACTGCTGGATCCAGCGACAAGTCCAATCAGGAGTACACCTCCGAAGGTTAGCGATCCCGCCGTTGATGGAGCCAGCGACGCCAGATCGAACGTCTGAGCGAGTTTATACAGCGCAAAAATAATGACGAGTGCCGCACCGATCTCCATGTATCGCGGCTTGTTACTTTCGTGTGCGGTTTTATGTGGTGGAGCGGATGTGCCGTCATGGATCTCGTAACCGGCCTTGGTGACGGCTTGCGTGATGGCATCCATAGATGGCGGATGATCCGGATCGATGTGGAGAACGACGCGCCCTTTCCGCTGTTTGGCATGCACGCTCAGGACGCCCGGAATGTTCTTGAGCGATCTTTCGACGAGCATCTCACAGCTGCCGCAGGTCATACCTGCGACAGAGAGTGTGATGGTTGAATCATTGGATGGTGTCATACATGAAGAGTGAAACAGTAAATAAAACCGGCTTCTACCGGCAAAGTATAGTGAATGCCGGCACTTTCAAAACAGTAATTGTTTGCCCGAAGATTGCTCGAGTATCCGAGGGGGTGATGCACCGTGGAACCAGCACCCGTTTATGTAATATCTTTGCGTGGATATCGGTATGGTTGTCCGGTTTGCGGTTGCCGGAGAGTGATCGAGCGGAAAATCGCCCCCTCCCTGCTTCATCCGTTCGCTCATCACGCACCCTCTGCCCTGATCACGCTCAATGAATGAATCGTTCTCCATCTGCTGACTGTTACAACGGCTTGTCAAAGGGAGAATGCTCGTCTCGCCGGAGAAACCAATCGTTCCGGAGTCCGTCATTCCATGATGATTCATCGCAGGCATCGCCATCGCGCAGCAGACTCCCGCGAGATTACTGACCAGTAGCGTCCCGATGAGGATCGTCGGCTTGAGCATGGACGGCTAGTATAGCACACAACGCAAGGGCATGAAGGTTTCGGCACGGACATGAGCCAAAACAGTGGCGCATGCAGGTTACAAGCTTCCGGCTGATGTGCGAACACCTACCTGCCGCCCTCCTTCGGATGCAGCAGCCTGATGATGCCGAGAGTCAGCAGCACGCCGACTATGCCGACCGATGCCCGCAGAAAGCGCGGGGCATCGCTTCTGAAGCTGAAGATCCACCAGAGCTGGTTGCCGTATTCGACGTGTTTGTGCGCGAAAATACCCAGCCATTCCACGCACCAGATCACCGTAAGAACGGTGAAGATCCACTTCAGTGACAACGCTTCGGAAAACAGCGATGCTTCCGCCGTGAAGCATTTCCGGCACGGAAGCAGGAGAAAGAGAAGGAATGTCAGTAGAGCGGCCTCTTCAATTTCCAAGCCTTTCAGTAATGAGAACACGGCGCCGGTGATGAAAAGAACAACGGCTCCGTAGTAGGCGGCATCGAGTTTCCGGAAGAGTCCGTACGACAGGAGCATGAGCCCGAGTCCGGTCAGGCTTCCGAGGAAATGAGAAGTTTCCACCACGGAGAGCGGGAGGTACTCATGGAGAATCATCAACCGTCCGGTTTCCTCCGGCATCGCACCCGAAATCAGCAGCGACAGACCGCCGATGAGAGTCAGGGCCCCGAAGATGTACGGCGCGAAGATGGCGCCCGTATCTGACATCGACTGTACGATCGTTGAGACATGTTTGCGCTTGTGCCACATTTCATGTGCCATGAATGCCACAATGCCTGTGACAAGCGGCATAAAGAAGTACACCCCCCGGTATACGAGGAGGATCGCAATGAGTGTCGGCGATCCGCCGCCCGGAAGAAGTCTCCAGAGTACGAATTCAAACACGCCGAGGCCACCCGGCACGTGACTCAAAAACCCCGCCACTTGGGCGAAAAGATAGATCGTCAGAAACTGCGCGAATGAAACGGGGACATCGGTTTTGAGGAGTGCGTAGAGTACGCTCACTGCGCAGAGCCAATCCAATCCCGCGAAGAGGACCTGAATGATACTCGCGCGGTGGGACGGGAGTGAGAGTTCGTGTCCTGCGATGCGGACGGAATGCGTTGTACGGGCTGTCAAACGGAAGTACGCAACGATCAGCAGCAGAAATGCGATGCCGATGTACCTGCTGGAGATCAGCGTTTGCCGTATGGGCAGGTCGAGAGGCTGTACGATGAATGCAACACCGGCAATCGTCAGGAATCCAAGCCAAAATGAGAGGAGGTTATACGACAGAATATGAGCGATTTGCATGGGGGAAAGTCCCCACGCGTCATAGACGCGTGTGCGAATGGCGCTCCCCCCGATCGGCCCCAGGTTATAACTGAATGCGTAACTGACGAAGGATGAGTAGGCGATTCGCCTATATGGCTGTGCATGCCCCAGAGCACGGAGTGCGGCGCGGTCATAGAACGTCAGTGAGATGTAGTTGAGTCCGGTGAGTGCAAGTGCCGCTATCACGTTTGCCATCGGTACGGCACGCAGAGCTATTTTGATCTCGTTCATGCGAAACGAATGCAGCTCTCTGAAGATCAGAAAGGTGACGAACATCAGCACAAGCGCCGCAAACAGAGGGAGGATGCTCTTCACGCGACGCCGGAACGCGCTGTCAGGCAAGGATGGCGACTCGGTCATGCCGCAGCAGTGTAGTGGAAGATGGGATCGCCTGAATATGCCGGATACGTTGCCGGTGAATGTACGTGATTAAAGCGACGGGAAATGGTACAATATCCGGTTGAACAAATATTCAAATCCACTTTGTAACACTCTTCACTTCCTGAAGAGAAAGGCTCAGGACCATGCTGCATCACTTGCGGCAGTCGGCTGCGGTGTATTGATGGGGCTTCTGTTCGTGACATCGGTCGGCATCTATCAGGGAATGCAGAATCCTGCTGGGGCGCTGATCAAGAGGGCTTCCCCGGAGTATGACTACGGCAACACGACCGAGCGTCTGCCGCCGGTATCGCCGTTTGTATTTACGCCTGCATCGCCTGCCGACAGTCGACCGCCTGCGATGAGTGCCGGGAGCTCGCTATCGAGCTCTTCTTCCCGTGCGGTCATCGTTGGAAAACGGATAACCGCCGCTGAAAATCCTCCGGGTACCACTTCCCTGCACCCTGCAGCTTTGCGATCAGCGGCTCCGGCAGTTCAAAAGTCTTCGGAGTCAGTTTCTTCCGCACCATTTTCTGACGGAGCGACTTCCGGCAGCGAATCGCATTCTCCTCATTCATTGTCCTCCGCCTCGTCGTCCACACAATCCGCTCCTCCGACTGTGTCTGTTTTCCAGTCCAACAGTACGTCCGGACTGACTTCAAGTTCTTCCCTCCCGCCTCCACCACCTGAAAAACCCGCTTCATTCCCCTCTCTTCAGCGGACGGTCTTCCCGGTTTCCAGAACACCCAATTGGGGTGCGATGCGCACGCCGGAAGAGTGGAACAGGACGTACAATCAGATGACGACTGCGGATTTTGTTCCCATCCCGCGATACAACCTCACGATGTTGACGATCCCCATGGGCGGTCTGACCGAGCCCGTCAGGGAAGAGAACATCCCCGTGATCACCGCGAAGCTCTTCTACTCCACACGCTTCTTCGGTGTCTACGATCTGGATGCAGGTGAGAATACCGGAACGCATGCAGGCATTGATCTCAAGCTGGCCAGGGGCACGCCCATCGGCGCAATCGCCGGCGGTCGCGTTGCGGTCGTCGCTCAGACGCAGCGTCTCGGTTTGCATGTGATCGTCGAGCACCGGCTCAAAAACGGTGAAACCGTGTACTCCATCTACGGACACTTCGGCAGTGTTTCCGTGACGGAAGGGCAGGATGTCGCGCCCGGGCAAATCGTCGGTCTGGTCGGCATGACGGGTAACACGACATCCCCGCATCTTCACCTTCAGATCGACAAGGGTGTTGCGGGTGAGCGCCACGTTCCCTACGAAGGACCACGGACAGACAGGGTTCTCAATCCCATCTCGTTCATCGGCGCCTCTGCCGGCGGGGAGTGACAGTTGCCGTTTGCATTCAGGGAATGACTTCCGGCCCTCAGTCAGGACGAGACGGGTCGATTTCACCTGACAATCAATAACCGGAATGCGCAAGCAGATTCGGTTCCGGGCGCAGTAATAAAAATTCAGAACTCAACGTCTCAAGGGTGAAAGCACGGGTTGTCATACCCCCCTTCCCCCCACCCCAATGCGTATCCCCCATTCCAAGTCGCTGATCGCGAAGTTTTCGCTGACAGTCTATCTGGCCGGCATCGCCATGGTGGCGCTCGGAGAACTGATGCAAGTGGTTCCGGTGAATGCCGCGGCTACGTGCAACGGACTTTCTGCAACCATCGTCGGCGCCTCCTCGGGCGAAATACTCACCGGTACATCCGGTGATGACGTCATGTACACGACGTTCGCCAGCGTCTCCATCAACGGTGGCGGAGGCAATGACACCGTCTGCGCTCTGGGCGGGGGAAGCGTCATCATCACGGATACGGGCAATGATTGGGTGCAGGTTGCCGGCACCGGCAACAACATCAACACGGGTGGCGGAGACGACACCATTACGGGGTCGGGCGAGAGTCCGAACATCGTGAATGCCGGAAGCGGAACCGATGCCTGCATCAATTTCGGCGGCAGCACGACTCTCGGTTGTGAAACGACCGGCGGTTCCTCCAGCAGCAGCTCTTCCAGTTCTTCCTCCAGCACCAGCTCCTCGTCGAGTTCTCAGTCGGGCACCAGCTCCAGTTCTTCATCATCCACTTCTTCTTCCTCCTCTTCTTCGACCAGCAGCTCTACGGGGCCGGATGGCGACGGTGACGGAGTGCCGGACACTTCGGATAATTGTTCGCTTATTTCCAACCCCGATCAGACCGACACGAACAGCGATGGACAGGGGGATGCGTGTGATCCGGACGACGACGGCGATCTGCTCCCCGATACCATCGACAATTGTCCGCTGGTACCGAACCTGAATCAGGCCGATGCGGATAACGATGGCATCGGCGACGCATGTGAAGGAGGCGGCAGCTCCAGTTCCAGTTCCAGTTCAAGTTCAAGTTCAAGTTCAAGTTCTTCTTCCTCTTCCAGCACGTCTTCGTCCAGTTCCAGCAGCAGTTCCAGTTCTTCAGGCGGCGCCTGCTCTCCATCCGATGCCGATCTGACGGCGTACTGGAAGCTGGATGACGGCGGTTCAACTGCAATCGACTCCACATCGCACAATAACCAAGGTGCAGTGAACGGAGCGGCATCCGGTGGAGCGGGTGCCCCCGTTTTGTTTCTCAATCCCGCGCAGAGAACGTTCGACGGCGTCGATGATCTGGTGAGCGTCTCCGACGTCACCGGCCTCCCTTCCGGCAACGGAGCGAGGACCGTCGCCCTCTGGGTGAACCAAGCCGCGATGCAGGATCAGAGCACGCTCCTCTCGCTCGGGAGCGGCAACAATGCGAATCAGAAGTTCATCGTCATGATGGGTACGGCTGCAGGACAAACGTACCTTTTCACCGACGGCATCAACAGTGCGAATAACATCACGGTGACCGGCGGGGAGATCCCCTCTGCTGGCTGGCACCACATCGCCTTCTCCTACGACGGCGCGGGTAACTGGGAGTACTACCTTGATGGTCTTCTGAAGAAATCGGGTGCGTTCGCGGTTGCCATCAATACCGTCACCAACGAGGTCCTCCTCGGCGCCAGAAATGACGCCGCAAGCGGCTTCTTCAACGGAGCGTTGGACGACGTCCGTCTGTACAACGCGTCGCTCAGTCCGTCTCGTATCGCGGCGCTGGCCGCAGGTGAGTGCACGGGCACGGGCGGCGGCGGATCGTCCTCCAGCTCCAGCTCGTCCGGCGGCAGTTCCTCCAGCAGTTCCAGTGCGTCGTCCGGCGGCAGTTCCTCATCTTCGTCCGGCGGCGGAGGGAACGTCGTGTTCGGATTCAGTAATCTTTTCCAGTCCAACGGCGGACATCGAGGACACAATTCCAACGTCTTCCGCAACGTGTCGCAGTTCGTGCTGGGCGGGAGGGCGGGCAATCTCCTGCCGCCCGGCGGGTTCGGCGGCGGCACCGTCGATTCGGTCCTGAGCCGGTCGCAGCGCGATGCGCTCTGTTCCATCAAGAAAATGAATCCTGCCGCTGACGGCGCTCTTCTGGATTGGCTCTCGGAGCATATCGCTTCCTTGATCGGCGGGAATCCCGCTGCCATCAGGATGTTGCTTCTCATGCCTGACACCTGTCCCGCGCCGCAGGCTGCGGTACCCGTGGAACCGGAGCCGATTGCCATTCGCGTGAACAATAACGGGTACATCGTATCCAACAATCCGGTTTGGAACGCCTGTATCAAGGGTCAGGCGTCGCTGGGACTCATCAGGAGCAACGCCGATCAGGTGACGTGGCGGCAGGGATCCGTGAAGTACTCCCGCCCGCTGACCTGCAGCGATTATCACAAGAATCCGGACAATGTCTGGACGCATCCGGACTTCCCTCTGCTCACGGTGAAGCTGGATGCCAAAGGCAGGTTGGAAGGAACTTTGCCGTCGATGTACGTCGTGAAGCCCGATCCCCTGCCCGTCGCCGCAGCGGAGCAGCAGTCCGTGGCGCAGGAGATGTCCGTTCCTCTGCAGTGATGCAGATCACATGAATCAGACCGGACAGCCGCTTTCTAGAAGGGAACAGCGGCTGTTTGTGAATTGATTCACCGGAAATGATTGTTTTCCCTCTGCAGCTAAAGAATCCACTTCTCTTTTCCCTCAATCAGTCATGCATAACCCTCTGCCGAAGACGCAGTACATCAACTATTTTGATGCCATTGACCCCGTCCGGGTGAAGACACTGATGGCTGTCATCACCGATATTCTGAACAGGGAAAAGCCGGACGTACTCTATGTTCTTTTTGCGTCGGGTGGCGGAAACGTTGATGCGGGAATCGTCTTGTATAACTTCCTGAAGAGTTTGCCCGTACGGTTGGTCATGCATAACACGGGGGTGATCAATTCGATCGCAAACGTCGTTTTCATGGCAGGCGCGGAACGCTATGCCGCCAGACATTCGTCGTTCCTCTTTCACGGTATCGCAGCCGGGTTCGCCACTAGTTCTCTCCTCAATCTGAAGCAAATGCGTGAGCGTGTGAGCAGCCTGGAATCCGATGAGCGGAAAATCGTCGGTATCCTCAGTGATAATTGCCGATTGTCACCGAAGACGTTGGCCGGACTCTTTGATACCGGAGAAGCGGTCTCGGTCGAATTCGCCAAAGAAAACGGAATCATCCATGACATCAGAGAACCGAACATTCCAAAAGGTGCGCACGTGATGACTGTGGATATCCAGACGAAACACTAGTTGTGCGCAATGATCCTTTTGGCTAAACCATGCTATTCAAAAATGTAGACAATATCATGTTCATTTCTTGATGTTGTTTGCGTGAAAATGCCATCCACAATGACATTATCACTGCCATATGTGTCTTCCTTTCTGTCATTCCTTACACAAGTGTTGAAGGCGCCATCACCATACTTTACAACCTCAATACCAAGCCAATAATACCCTGAGGGAATCGATTCAACTCCTTGCATACTCAATGTGATCCAACCAGATTCATCTATTGAATTGTCATTCAAACCATCCCATATTTTCAATGTGCGTACTGGCTGTCCTTCTCGGTCCGTAAACAACTGCACATTAAATTCTGCGCCGGTTTTCATTGCTAAAATAGAAACCTGACTGCGGTTCTTCGGACTATCGAAAAATATGCGCGAGACCGCAGGACCACCTAGCCAGACCGCATCGGACAACTGGTAACATGACTGTGGAATACATGCCCCGTCGCTACAGGCATATGGATACATGCAGGATTCGACCATGGTTGGCTTTCGCTGTTCCTGGCATTTTGCTTTGAAGGAATCAGCATTCACACATTGGGGTGTGACCGTATCTTTTACCACAACATTCTCCTGGCAATATGCGACGGATTCATACGTTGCCCCGCAATCCGCATTAGCAATGCAAACAGGCTGCAAGTATAAATACGTACCCATTCCGATTCCTCCAACGGCAATCATCAAGACAGAAATGATGAGTATTTTCATCACCTGCATCATAGCAATATGGACTCAACTGTCTATGTTATTTCGGTCTGCGGCCAAAAAGGAACACAACACACAACACGGGTTATGCGGTTCGCTTTGGCTCCGTTAAGGATTTAACGGAAGTTGCCAAAGCTCTCCCATATTTGGCAGGTGTTACGAAATTGTACATCTGCCAAAGTTCGCACAGCCCGAAATGTTATGCCGGTATCGAATCATGGATCGACAGACTCGATATGAGGATGCATTAAAATCCTCCGACATTCAGGAGCGGTTCTCGATACGAATCCCGATCACCGGTGAAACCGTTCGATCCCGATTGATCCGATCCGGCGGCGATGATCGCCGAGCGGAGCGCCGCAACGTCTGCCGCATTCCTCGGCTTCGGATGATTGAGAAGGTAGAGCGCTACGGCGCCCGCAACGTGCGGCGACGCCATACTGGTACCACTGATGGTGCTGAAACCGGTGTTCTTCCATGTCGAATAAATGCACACGCCCGGCGCCGCGATGTCTATGTCCGCACCGTAGTTACTGAAGTCCGCGAACGTGTCGTCGACGTCGCTGCGGCAGGTGGACTTCGCACCGCCTCCCGGCAGACCGTTGAAGTCGGCGATGGCGGACACCGTGATGACGTCCGGATTGTTGGCGGGCGAGAATGTTGCGGCATCCTTCCCTGCGTTTCCGGCTGCGACGACGTACACCACTCCCGCAGCCACGGACCTCTTGATGGCCGTATCCAGCGCCGGACTGGTGCACTGGCACCCCAGACTCATGTTCGCCACTTCTATTTCGCCGGCGTGCGCCGTAACAAAGTCGATGCCCTTGATGATGTCCGACATGTACCCCGATCCCTGGCGATTGAGGACTTTCACCGACCAAATCCGCGCACCCGGCGCCACGCCGACCACGCCTGCAGTCGTGTCCTTTGCCGCTGCGGTGCCTGCGACGTGTGATCCGTGGCCGTTCAGGTCATCAGCGCTCACGTCCGAAGAAAAATTCACGCTGTTAAAGAGCCGGAGATCCGGATGCGTTCTGGAGACGCCCGTATCGATGACGGCGATATCCATATCCGGTTGCTCGTCGAGACTGTCGATGTCCGCAATGGAGCTCAGCAGAGCATCGATCCTTCGGATGCCGGTCGGGATGATTTGCGTGGAAGCGATGGAGACAGATGATGAAAAGGAGGAAGAAGAGGAAGAGAAGGATGAGGAGGAGGAAGAAGAGGAAGAGAAAGATGAGGAGGAGGAAGAAGAGGAAGAGAAAGATGAGGAGGAGGAACTCGAGCTGCTCGATATAGGGGTGCTGGAACTGACGGAAGAGCTGCTGCTGGAACTCCTGGGAAAGCCCGGGAACGACGGGAACTTCGGGAACACAGGAAACGGAGGAAGTGCTTCACGATTAACGGCGAATGCGTACGCAAGCTGATCCTGTTCCACCAACGCGACGCGCGGATCACTGCGCAACCGGCTGATCTGGAGTGTCGTCAGCGGCGAGGCGAATCCGCGGATTCTCTCGAATTGCGCTCTTGCATGCAGTCCGTACTCGCCAAGGATATCCGCGGGTGTTGATGTCCCGCCCTCCTTCAACAAAATAATGTATTGGTCCGGCACCGACTGCCGCCCGGGCAGTTGCCGGATCATCGGGGATATATCCTGAAATATCTGATCCGGGGGCGTGACAGCTGAAACAGGGACAGTTGTAACGATGAGGGGAATCAGAATTCCCAGTAGAATGTTATCGCGTGCGATCATGGGAGCGGGGGGAAAAAGACTAACACCTCCATTTGGACGGAAAGTTCGTCCGGTCATTACATCTGTGGTCGAAATACGGTTGCGGAAATTTCGGTTTACATGTCTGGAAGCACAATCATCATTCTTTCCTTTACGCGAGTCGTCACTTCGCTTAGAGTTTCCAATCATGCGTCACCGACTTCAATACTTCATCGCTGCGATCCTGCTTGCTCTGCCGCTTCGGAGTTATGCCCTGCCGCCGGTGCTGCTCAGTACGTTCCGGCTCCACGATCACGATGCCGCCATCGTACGCTCACTCGGCTACGGGACGGCGAACATTTTGTACATTTCGGAGATGGGGACAATCACGCAGCAGCAGAGTGATCATTTCACCAAATACCGGACGATCGGTTGCTTCCCGTTCAATGTCCTGCTCAATGGCAAGGTCATCGAAGACGGATTCAATTGCCGGTCGTTCTTCTGCGTCGGGTTTCAGAAAGGACCCGTCCAGTGCAAGGACGGAGCGGGCACGGCAGTCGGGGGAGTTGTGGAAATGAATGAGCGCCTCTCACTCGTCACCATTCACGAGACCCGTAAATCATTCAGTCAGTATCCGGCATCTGACAGAACCCCCGCCATGATACGGCGAATGGAGGAGCTGCGTTCATACCGCTGTGAGCCGTTCTATCTTCTCCGATTCGACGTTGCGGTGGGTGAAGGCTACGAGTGCGAAGAGATCGGAACGTACCCGTCGTACTCCGCCCGATTCAGTTGCCAACAGGACTGGAGAACGACCGACGATCCCACCTGCTCCATCATTATGCGAGATGATGAGTTGGACATACGGAAAGACATCATCCTCTCACTCACCGGGACCGGCGCAGCCGCCACCCCCACCCCCACCTCTTCCTCTTCCTCTTCAAGCACTGTCTCAGCCGACTCATCAAGCAGCTTTTCCAGGTCTCTCCCGTCCTTCCCGGATGTGATTCAAGGTCAATACGGCTATACCGCCATCGTTGACCTCGCTTCCAAGGGAATCATCAACGGGTACGCCGATCGTACGTTCAGACCTCAGCGGAATGTGAACCGCGCGGAATTCACCAAGTTGCTGGTCGGGACGATTCGCCCCAAGGAGCTGAAGGGCGAGGCGGAATGCTTCCCCGACGTTCGCAGTGAATGGTTCAGTTCGTACGTCTGCGCGGCCAAGAGGCTCGGTTGGCTCAGCGGTTATTCCGACGGTACGTTCCGTTCCGGGCAAGTGATGACGAAGGCCGAGGGCATAAAGATCGTCGTTGCCGCTCTCGGGTTACCACTCACGTCCGTTTCACCTCTCCCGGCGGGCGTTGCATCCGATGAGTGGTACAGCCCTTACGTTCGTAAGGCAGTTGAACTGCGTATCCTCCTTGAGCCTGCGTTTGATCCGGGAGCGAAAATGTCGCGAGCCGATGCAGCCGTCTGGTTGTATCGATCGCTGAAATTCATCTCATCACAATCTTCTTCTTCAGCGCCCGTTTCTGTCGACTGATGATTGCCTTACTGCATTCTTCGACCTGCTTGATTCCTTGAAGGCGAGTTTCATGAATGAAGGAACCTCTGAAAAAGGAAGAAAAGTTGTCATGGTGAGCGGAGTCGAACCATGACAACGAGCCAAAATGTTCATCCTTCGACTCCGCTCAGGATGACATTTTGGTAGTTTTTCAGAGGTTCCTGAACTTGATTTGCATCTTCCTTCTCCGTTGCGGAGGTTTGAAAACCGCAGCTACGGGAACATGCATGTCAGTATGGAAATCATTTTGCTATCGAGCCCGCTTCACCTGGATCACATGATTCTTTGCTGGAGTAAGTTCTTTAGCCATAGATCATTGCAATGCGGTACAGGAAGAATTTCTTGTCGGTCACTCCTCGGACAAGGCCCCGGAAAGTCTTGATCTTGGCATTGAATGATTCGGCAGATGCGTTGGTGCTGCGATTGAAGAAGTAGTTGAGGATGGTGCCTTCATGAGCACGGATTGAATGGGCGGCCGTGAGGAAGGAGGGAAAGTCTGCATGGTGACTCTCGACTGCGGCGTACCATGTCTGGAGCTTCTGCTCGCCTTCCTCTTTGGTTTTGGCTTCGTAGAAAGAGCGGAAGAGCATCGAGAGTTCGTACGCTTTCTTGATCTGAGGGAACTCCCGGAAGAGGATGGCTGCCCGGATGATCTGGCTTTCGGTCCAGTTCGAGGAAGATTTGAAGAGGAGATAGCGACCACGGGCAAGGAGCTGCTTCTCGCTGTCTCCGTTTTCGTAGAGTCTGGCCTGATACTCGGTGTCGTCTTTTCGTGCTTGGGCGATGGCATCATTCTCCCGTTCGATGGCCTTCCACCGCAAAGCGACGCGGACATCCTGCAGCGCATCAGACACCAGTTGCTGGGCATGGAAGCGGTCGGTGATGTGCACAGCATTCATGAAGCACTGGTTCGTGATCCACTCCATCGAGGCGCTCATGTCACGAGTGACTTCTTCGACCGCCATCCGATCCGCGACGGGAATCTTGCGGAGAACGTCCGCCACCGTGTTGCTGTCGGTGCCCTTGATGATGGCGACAACACAGCCCACTCGCCCCTTCGCTCCCTTGTTCGTCAGGATGGTGTAGAGCTCGCCGTTGCTCAGAGAGGTTTCGTCGATCGAGAGCCTCTTTCCGATGTTCTGTGGAAACAGGAGCCACTCATCGGCGTGTTCCTTCTGATCCCATGTCCGGTAGTCCGAGAGGAGGTCTTTGTACTGCTGCTCGAAGGTGTTGATGTGGAGGTGGTTGGCTTCCGCAATGACGCTTAACGGCAGCGGCTTGCTGTCCGCCTCATACTTTTAAAAAAGCCGCGAACTCCTTTTCAAGCTGCGTGCCTTCCCACGTCAGTTGGATGTCCCGCTTGAGCAACAGATCCTTGCCTTCAACTTTCCAGTACCGCCGCCGGAAGATGAGGACAGTCTTGCGACCCCGCACAGGGAAGTCATCAACCGTGATTTCCTTGAAGCCCTTCGACTCAACGTGACAACCGCGAATCTCCTCCGTAACCGGCGGGATGTTTTTCTCTTCAAACACGATTCGCAGCGTTCCTGCGGTCTTCGTGCTGGACACGACTGTAAACCAATCAAGAACCCCTTCAGGGAGGAACAGGCTGAACGCATCTCTTTCGGGATCGGCCATGGTGAAAATGAGGAGGAAGTAGAAGAGAACGTACAGAGCTTCTAAAACTTACTCCAGCAAAGAATCATGTGATCCCTTCACCTCTTTGTTGTCAACACACGATGGTTGCCCTGAAGACATTCCTCAGTATGATAACAAGTCCCCACCGTTCACCATGGAGACACTCGATCCACGACCGGCTGACGTCATCAGTGAAGCGTTTGTTCTGTACAGGGATTCCATTGCGGGTCACTGCAGACGATTCATGAATGCCAGAGAAGGAGCGGATCAAGCAGACGACGTGGTGCAGGATACGTTCATGAATGCCCTGGATTACCTGAACAAAGGGAAGAGAATCGAACACATGAAGACGTTCCTCTACTCCGTCGCGAATCACCTGCTCATCGATCGGTACCGGAAGCAGAAAGATAAAAAAATACTCTCACTCGACATGCTCTGTGAACAGGGATTCGATCCGGGGTACGAGGACCTATCCTTGCTCCAGAACAAAATGGATGCCTGGCAGATTCTGAACGAATTGAAGCACCAGAAGAAAGCGTATGCCCTCCTCCATATGCGGTATATGAAAGGAATGCAGTATCAGGAAATATCAGAGATCACCGGCTTGAAATCGAATCTAATCGCCGTGACGCTCCACCGACTCATGAAACGTCATCTGAAGAAGGTGACAGGCGCGAAAGCAGCAATGAATCTGAGTTGAATACGCTATCCGCAGTTCAATGTGAAAGGTGAGCGGAGTCGAATGGGGGAAAGGGCTGCATCGGAGTATATGATACGAGATTAGAATATTACCGTAGCTGCGGTTCGACCTTCGACAAGCTCAGGTCGCCCTGAGGAATTCGAAGGGCGAAAACCGCAGCGGCGGCGATTTTCGAATTGCCGCTACGGAGATAAAAAATTCAAATCAGTTAATTCCGTATGACTGCGAACGATTTCTTTCGTCGCCGGACCGCAGAAACCACCGGAATGACGATCCGGAATGGTTACTTCCACTATCAAGGCGGAAAGAATCAAGGGGGATGTTTCTTCTCCGTGTAATCGATGGCACGAAGGATGCGTCTTCTGGTGTGCTTGAAAAACGGTTTGCTCACAACAAAAGGAACTCACCGTCGCACAAGCACATTATTTCCCTCCCCCCCCTCTTCTATGTTCAAGACAAGAAGAATAGGCATTACAAGCGAAAAGAACACACACACGCAACTGTTGAAACGCCTCTCTCGGTTCAACATGAGAGCGGGAATCTCCGCGACGGTGATCGTGACCATGGTTCTGACCTTCGGCGGTCAGGCCGCACTCGCCAATCAGGTGAGCGCCATCACGACGTTCTCGAACACGGTTGCCGATATTCTGTTCGGTCCGACGTCGTCCACGACTGACACGGTGTCGCAGAGTGGAATGGGTCCGGTGAATCAAGTGGCGGACTACGCACCTGCCGCCGCGACGGTCGCGAACATATCCGGCGGAATCAACGCCGGGAATACGTCGGGGATCGTCCAGACGGATCCGGCTGTGCCGCCGGGTTCCAATCAGTCGGGCACCATCGATGCGGGTTCGCAGACGCTGGGTGCCGTGAACGTCGCAGGGACGTCGGATGCTTCCGGTGATATCACACAGACTGCCACCGGTCCGGTGAACCAGACGACGAACGGCGTCGGATCGGCTCTCACCTTCATCGAGAGTTTGCTCGGCATCGAATCGTCCAACGATCTCGGCATCGAGCAGACGACAGCGACGGACATGTCCAATCAGGACGCAGAAACCAACGCAGGTGCGACGACAGAATTCCTGCAGCACATCGATGCCGCTGCGAATGGCAGTGACACAGTCGCTCAGACTGCGACGGGGCCTGCGAACCAGACCGTGACAACGCCGATATTCGTGTCGACGATCGTCAATGCGTTGCAGGCGATCAACACCTTCAACATTGTCGGCATTCTGCAGCAGTGCGGCAGTGACTGCAATCAGGTCGCCGACGTCAACGTCGCCGCCCTGACCGATGCGCAGCAGCACCTCGATGCAACGGCTGACGGTACGACTGTCGTCTCGCAGACCAGCTCGGGCGGTCCTGCCAATCAGGGCATCAGCAGCCTCTCCGACATCCTTTCCTCTCTCTTGGGTATTCAGGCGATCAACACGTCCAATACCGTCGCCGTCCACCAGACGGGAGGAAGCGGGCCCACGAATCAGGAATCGACGATCGGTGCGGGTGCCGTCGGCGTCGGCGATCAACAGCTCGACAGCAATGCTCAGGCGCTGAACACGCTGGGGCAGAGCAACAACGGAGGCGATGCCAATCAGGAAATGGGCAATGAAGCAGCAGCTCATGACTCCATTGCGGCGGAACAGGGCTTGACCACGTCCAATGACGCCGACGTCACGCAGGCGAACAACGGCGGTCCGGCAAACCAGGCAAATACCATGGGCCTCGGTGCCGTAACGGAGGGCCTCCAGATGGTCACCGGCAATGCCGCAGCCATCAATGCGCTGAATCAGATGAACAACGGAGGCGCAGGGAATCAGTCAGTCGGCAACGTTTCTCTTGCGGAGGATGACATTGTGACTGAACAAGGTCTTTTCGCTATGAATGCCGGAGTCGGAGCACAGTCCAACAACGGCGGCAGCGCGAATCAGGCCAATGAAGCGGGAATGGGTGCGACGGTTTCAGGGGTTCAGACGGTGTCCGGTCCGGCCGTGTCGTTCAATGCCATAGGGCAGTCGAACAACGGCGGTCCCGCCAATCAGGGAATAGGCAATGTTTCCGGTGCGAGTGATACCGTGGCAGCCGGACAACTCGTTGGCGGATCCAACATGGGCGTGTTTGCCCAGAACAACAACGGTGGAGACGCGAATCAGGACAACTCGTTCAGCTTGGGAGCTGCGGGCGCAGGCGTTCAGGTTCTGAACGGTTCGGCGTCCGATACCAATCAACTGGGTCAGTCGAACAACGGCGGCTCCGCCAATCAGGGCATCGGAAATTCGTCGGATGCCCAGAATCAAGTCGGCGCCATACAGGTGGCAATGGGAATGAATGAGGCGACCGCGACGCAGAACAACAACGGCGGCGATGCGAATCAGCAGTCCGCCGCCACCCTGGGAGCGACAGGACAGGGTTCGCAAACCGTCGAAGGCTCCGCCGATTCCACGAACGCCATCGGTCAGAACAACAACGGCGGCTCGGCGAATCAGGGCGTGGGCAACGAATCGTCCGCGGACAACCTTGCATTCGGCGATCAGGAAGTCGTAGCTGTGAATGAATCCCTGAGCGGTCAGAATAACAACGGCGGCTCAGCGAATCAGGGGAGCACGGCATCGCTGGGTTCGGGAGCATTCGGCAATCAGGACGTCAGCGGTGATGCCGAAGCCACGACTGCCATCGGTCAGAATAACAACGCGGGTGATGCCAATCAGGGCGTCGGCTCGGATACTTCGGCGAGCGATCAGACCGGCGGCAGCCAGTCCGTCGTCGCAGTCAATGAATCCGTGAGCGGGCAGAGCAACAACGGAGGGAACTCCAACGGATCCAGCATGACGATGCTGGGCGCAACGGCTGAAGGCGATCAGACCATCACCGGTCCCGCATCCGCAACGACTGCGGTGGGCCAGAACAACAACGGCGGATCGGCCAATCAAGCCGCCGATGTCGCAACGACAGCCGCTGACGCCGTTCTCGGCGAACAGGAAGTCGTGGCAGTCAATGCCGGTTTGACCGGCCAGAGCAACAATGGCGGTTCCGCCAACTTCGATGCTGATCTGTCATTCGGAGTCGGTTCGACGGGTGACCAGATGCTGAGCGGCACAGCCGATGCGACCACGCAGGTCGGTCAGAACAATGACAACGGTGATGCAAATCAGTCGGTCTCCGCTGATACCGATGCTTTGGACATCGTTCTCGCAGGACAGTCATCCATCGGGGTCAATGAAGCCGTACTGGGACAGGAGAATAACGGGGGCAGTGCGAACATGGACGGATGGATAGAGCTGGGTGTCGGATCGGACGCCGTGCAGAGTGCGACCGGCATGGCGGAGGCGACGACCGGCATCGGCCAATCCAACAACGGCGGCGATGCCAACCAGAATGCCGACAGTGACTCCGGCGCGGGCAGCGCCGTGGTTGCGGGGCAGGAGTCCGTCGCGGTGAACAACGCCGTGGTCGGTCAGGAGAACAACGGCGGCATGGCCAACCTGATGGCACATCCATGGCTCGATGCGGATGCCAACGCCTTCCAGGATGCCGATGCCACCGCGACGGATCTCGTCGGGATCGGTCAGAGCAACAACGGCGGCTCGGCGAATCAGGATGCCGACTCGCACAGCGACAGCGATGCGGCAACCGTCGCAGGTCAATCCGTCGGTGGTGCGAACAACATCGTGATCGGTCAGAGCAACAACGGCGGCTCGGCGAATGAGCAGGTGGACGTGATCATGGAAGGCGGTGCCAACGGCTGGCAGGATGCATCCGCCACCGCATCGGACACAGTCGGCATCGGCCAGACCAACAACGGCGGCAGCGCCAATCAGTCCGTGACCAACGTCAGTCCGGCAACGGCGGCCACACTGGCGGATCAGACCGTCGGTTCGGAAAACAACATACTGCTGGGTCAGCAGAACAACGGCGGCAATGCCAATATCGCAGCCGGGGTCAATGTGAATGCGTTGAGCAACGGCATGCAAAATGTGGATGCCGATGCGTCCGACACGGTCGGTATCAGCCAGAGTAACAACGGCGGCGATGCCAACCAGAACGCTGCCAACGACAGCACATCCGAGGCGATCGGCGCCGGATCACCAACGGTGGGCGCGGGGAACAATCTGACTGCCGGACAGGTCACGAACATCGTGAACGGCTCCGCTTCGCAGGATCTGGATGGGTCAGGAAACGCCGAAGCCCACGGTACGCAGGATGTCGGAAGCACTGCGGAGGGATCCGGCGATATTTCCCAAATGAATAACGGCGGCAGCGCCAATCAGGACGCCGGGAACACGGGAACGTCGACCGCCGTCGGTGCGGCGGAGCAGGTTGTCGGTGCCGTCAACAACTACGACGTTGGACAAACGCAGAACATCAACGTCGGAGCGGGAGCGCAGTCGATGACGCTCGCCGGCAATGCCGAAGCCACCGGCAATCAGGATCTGGACGCTTCATCGTCCAACGATCAGACGGTCGGACAGACCAACGCCGGCGGCTCTGCGAATCAAGCGGCGAACAATGATGCCGACGCAGCCACGGTGGGTCTCGCCGACCAGACGGTCGGTGCGGCAAACAACGTGACCGCAGGGCAGGATCTCAATGGCAACAACGCGGCAGGGGCACAGTTCATGATGGTGACGCCGAACGCTTCCGCATCGGGTGATCAGGATCTCACGGCAGGATCCTCCAACGATCAGAGCGTCGGTCAAATCAATAATGGCGGCAGCGCCAATCAGGCGGGGACGAACACCGCAGACGCGACGACAGTCGCGGACGCGATGCAAAACGTCACAGCGGTCAACAATCTTCTCCTGCAGCAGACTGCCAATGCGGATCACGGTGCCGTCGCGCAGGCGGTCGTTGCGGCGCCCACGGCAGTCGCAAGCGGCAGTCAGGATGTTGATGCCGACTCTTCGAATTTGCAGGACATCACACAGGCCAACAACGGAGGCGCTGCGAACCAGAGCGCATCGAACGATGCGACCGGCGTCACGGATGCGGCTGCCAACCAGAACATCGGTGCTCAGAATGCTCTCGGCGTGACGCAGAATTGCGATGTCACACTGGGCGCTTGCGCACAGTATGCGGAAACGGCACCCGTCGCGAACGCCGAGGGAACGCAGGCATTGAATGCCGGTTCCTCCAATGATCAGGGTGTGACCCAGACGAACAACGGCGGGAGCGCCAACCAGACGGCGGACAGTACGGGCAATGCCGCCACGGTTGCCGACGCCGATCAGGACATTTCATCCGGGAACACCGTCTCGATCATTCAGGCCTGTGCGCTGACGGGAGGTGCCTGTGCACAGTACAGCGGAGCGATGCCAACGGCATCGACGACCGCTGATCAGACGATCAATGCGCAGTCGCAGAACACCGGTGATATCACACAGACCAATAACGGCGGTCCGGCCAATCAGGCTGCCACGAACAACGACACGGCACAGACTGCAGTGAATGCCGTGCAGAACGCCGACTCGAACAACACCGTCGGTGTGACACAAACAGGCGGTCCGGGCAGCAACCAGTCCGCCACGACCGGCGGTACCGCCACAACAACGACCAGCATGACCATCAATGCCGGCTCGTCCAACAACTCAACAATCAACCAGTCCAACTGACGACTGGAGTACTGCAAACATTCATCGGTGAAGAAGGGGCTCGATACGGGCCCCTTCTTTCAGGATTGTCTTTGAACATTGTTTGACGGAGAACGGTTCCTACCGCACTCACTTCGTCCTCGCCTTGGACGACGCGGCAGCCCGAGGCTCCGGAGCGCTTCCTTCCGGGGCAGGCTCACTGTCCGACACCGGTACGATCTGGAAGCCGTAGTGCAGCATGCATTTCAGAAGGAATGAGTTGTAGTCGGTGCGGAGATACATCCCTTTGTCCGCGAGCGACTTGTACGACGCTTTCGTTTCCGTGTCCGTTGTCAGATCCACCTTCGATACGAGTAACTTCTGAGCGTCAAATGACGCCTGATTGGAACATTTTCTGGAGACGAGGACGGGGCGAGCTTGGTACCAATAGAAGCCGAACCCGATGATGACAAGCGCAAGAATGATCATCGCGGTGAATTGACGAGTCGTGAAGTGTCTCATGGCAGTAAGGGGAAGGGGTAGAAGAAGAATGATGAATGCGCATTTTACGTGACTGTTTGAGCGTTGTACAAGTCCGTTATGAAGCTATTGTTGTGTCGCTCATGTTTCAGGACAATGAACCAAGGCATACAAAGGCAAGATGGCACAAGGTCAGCAGGACAAAAAGCCGTACATCTTGCCTTTTTGCCTTCTTGCCTTTTTGCCCGCTTCAGATGAAGCACTGTCCGGATATCCTGGAGACACGCACTATATTGTCTCCAACCGCCTTCCTCAACGCAATCAAGAATTCACGCGCTGCTTCTTAAGACTCATCGTCGGGTTTGCCGGACGCATCCGCCGTCGCAAGTGTTTCTGAAAAGTCCTTCGCCCACCGGTCGATGCGTTCGAGTTCCGTGTACGGGTCGTTGACGAGGATGAGCGACTGCAGCAGTTTTTCCCCTTTTACGTTCTGCAGGAACAACCTGAAGTGACCGATGCAGTCGGTGATGAAATGATGCTGCTCATCTCCGAGGCTGACGAACGCCATGGGTTTCCCCGGGAGTCTCACATCCTTCAGATGCTCGAACAGCAACGCATGCATGTGCGGGTTGAGCTGACCTTCGTCGCCGCCGGTATTCCACGTGCCGGAGCCGAGGAGGAGCGCATCTGCAAGTTTGAAATCGTCGGGCTTCGCAGTTTCAGCGCGCACTCGACGGATGATGAGTCCGGGCAAGACCGTTCTGAGGAATGCCTCAATGCGACCCATCACGTATTCCGTGTTTCCGTTGATGGATCCATAGATGATGTTGAGTGAGTTGATCATCGGGACGACAGGAGTCTTCTCTGACGAGTGCGGAAGCCATCAGCATGTCGCAGCGCATCCTACCACGAACGGAATTTCACGTGTAACGCTTGTTCTTTTCGAAGACGGGACTGCGGATATCGACACTCTTGGAGACGGGAGCACGGAAGGTTCATTTCAACATTCGTCGTCTCCGTTATTGCCCCAAACGAAGCCGTCGCCTACCATCGGTTCACCATGAAACACTCGCCTTCACTCCCCTCTCTCGAGCGCCTCCTGTGTGAGTTGATCGCCGTACGATCCGTTTCGAGCGATGCGGAATCCTGCGGTATCGCGCTCAGCATCTGCCGCAATTGTCTGCGTGATCTCCCCGGCGTGGTCATCCACGAGCACACGAAGGACGGGCAGCCGTCCCTGGTCATCCTTTCTCACGATACTCCGGAGCCGGATGTGCTCTTGGTCTGCCATGTCGACGTGGTTCCCGCACCCTCCGCTTCGTTCGCTCCCGACGTGAAAGACGGACGGATCACGGGACGCGGCGCCATCGATATGAAGGGGCCGACCAGTGCGATGATTCGGGCGTTCCACCGGCATGTTTCCGGCAAAGGCACGGCGTCCGTCGGGATCATGATCTCCACGGATGAAGAAGTGGGCGGGCATCGGGGTATCGGTTATCTGATGAGCGAAAAAGGCTATCGTGCGCATTGTGCCGTTCTTCCGGACGCCGGGTACGACTTCAGGCTCGTGACGCTGCAGTACGGTATCGTCCGCGTCCGTATCCGCAGGAAGGGAAAAGCCGCTCACTCCAGCCGGCCGGAAGAGGGCGTGAATGCCATCGATTCCTTCCAAGAGAGCTATGCAGTGTTCCGCAAGAGGATCAAGAAAATCCCGGAGACCGTTTCCACACTCGTGACAATCAATGCCGGCATCGCGCTCAACGTCGTGCCGGATCTCTGCGATGCAACCATCGATATCCGCACCGCCAGAGCGCCGGCCGTTCTCACATTGATCGCCGATGTCTTCCGCGAACATGAGTATGAGGTCTTCACGACCGAACCGTCGCTTCGGATCGATCCGAAGAATCCGTTCATCCGATCATTCAGGCGGATCGCGGAGCGCGAGCTGAAGCGGCCGATGAGGTTGACGGAACTCCGCGGCGCGACCGATGCTCGGTATCTGGCTCCGTACAACATTCCGGTGATTATCAGTTCGCCGAAGGGCAACGGTCATCACGAAGATTATGAGTGGGTGGACATCGCATCTCTGAAGATGTTTGAGGATGTGACGGTGAAGTTTCTGAACAGCATCAAGCGATGATCGTACGTGACTGATACGACGGGAACATGATTCGCATCTTTAATCTCCGTAGCGACGATTCGACAATCGCCGCCGCTGCGGTTTTCGCCCTTCGAATTCCTCAGGGCGACCTGAGCTTGTCGAAGGTCGAAACGCAGCTACGGCAACATTCACGTTAATCTCGCATTACAACCACTCTGCGGATCGCTTGCGAATCAGGCATCTATGCAGCCAAGCAATTGATCGTCGGCGCGGGGAGCAAAGCGATCGGTGTCGCGCACATCCTCCGGGAATCAGGAGAAATCACTTCCTGCCTGATTTCAGGGACGGGTATCTGAAGCGGCACTGTCATACATCTCCTTCTTCTGCGTCCTAATCAGAGACAACAGAAGATCGGTACTCATTTTGTCCCCCTTATCCTTCCCCTTTCGTCAGTATGAAAGCTTCCCTTTCCTCCACCGGCAGAATCTTCAGACCGTTTGTTGCAGCGTTCGTCATCTGTGCGACTCTCACCGGCACGGTCTCCGCACAGAGTACATTGACTCCCTTCAGCGACATCAGTGCGGGGGCGTGGTATGAGCAATCGGCACGAGCCCTCATCGATCTGGGAGCGCTCGATGCCTCACCGGCGAGGTTCCGGCCGAACGATCAGGCCACACGGGCCGAAATGGTGGAGCTGCTGGTACGTCTGCGTGATCAGACTCTCCTCTCGCCGCTCCAAGCGACGTTCAATGACGTGCCGATGACGGCATCGTACTACCGCTTCATGGAAACCGCCGCACAAGCGGGCTGGGTCCGGGGCGACGGCAACTGTTACGGCATGCACCCGTGTACCGCGAGACCGCTCAGCGGCGTCAATCGCGCGGAAGCAGCTACGTTGTTGCTGCGGGTGTTCGCGCTGCCTGCGTCGGGAAAGGCACCGGATTTCTCGGACAATGCCAACGAGAGCGTATGGTTCTATGCACCCGTACAAGCCGCCGCCGACCATTGCATTTTGCAGGGTGACGACTTCACCAGACTCGTCCGACCTGCATCGGGCATGAATCGTGCCGAAATGATCGTCATGTTCCACCGTGCGCACCGGAATATGACGTATGGCGTCGACTGCGGTATGACACCGCCGGTGCAGGGTGATATCTCGAGTGTGGCGGCCGTATCGCGAAGCCGCGTCCGCCTGACATTCACAACTGAGTTGAATGCGGCGCGCGCAGCGAACGATTTCCGCTACAGCATCAATGCCGTCGGCAGCGGGAGCATCCGCGTGACATCCTCCGCGCTGGTCGCACCCAACATGGTGGATCTGACGCTGGCGTCCGACCTCAAGAACCAGACGTCCTATCGCGTGAACGCCACAGATCTTCTCACCGAGGCTGGTGTTCCGTTCTCCGCCAGTCGCACATTCCTCTTCGAGGACAGCCAGAATGTAACCATGAATGTTTCCGCCCTCTCCGCCACGCGCGTACGGGTTCAGTACGCGGTCGACATGAATGCGGGAAGCGCGGGAAGCGCCACCAGATACACCGTGCGAACAGTGAGCAACAACATTCCGCTTGGCATCACCGGTGTCGCCGTGATCGACAGTCGTACGGTGGAGCTGACGCTGAGCTCCGGTTTACAGTCGAACGTCGCCTATCTCCTGACCGCGAACGACGTACTGACGCAGAGCGGTGTGCGCTTCTACGGGAATTCCACGTTCACGTTCGGGGAGACCGCCGCAGGCATCAGCGGTATCACGCCGGTTTCCGCAACAATGCTCCGCCTCTCCTTCCCGACCGATCTCCAGCAAACCGCGTCTGAAAGCGTGACGCACTATCGCGTCACCGGCAACGGGCGTGATCTGTCCGTGACCTCCGCCCGTCTGGTAAGCGGCCATCTGGTCGACCTTACGCTGGGGGAAGCCATGGAGAATCAGAGGATGTATACGGTGACTGTCAACGATCTCAGAACCGCCGGCGGCGTCTCATTCACCGGTTCCGCGTCCACTCTGTACCTCGGTACCGATGTACGTCTGCATGTGACGCTCATCGGTGCGAAGGAGGTTCCGCCCGTCTCCGTGGCGTTGAGCGGTACGGGGACCTTCACGCTCACGACGACCGGTCTCTCCTACGATCTGACGCTGGCGAATATGTCCGGTTCCGTTCTGACAGGTGCGCACTTGCATCGGGGGTCTGCGGGTGTGAACGGACCGGTTGTGCATCCCATCGTGTTCACCGGCAGTCGTGCCACCGGTACATGGACGGATTTGACGGAGCAGGACCGCAACGACATCATCGGCGGCAACATCTACGTGAATGTTCATACTCAGGCGTTTCCCGACGGTGCCATCCGCAGTCAGCTCACGCTTCAGTAATCCTGTCGTATCTCCGGCCTCTCCCGTTATGCAGCGGAGGGGCCGGTTGTTGGGTATGGAGAATACATGCAGAGCCTATCGATCCGAATGCAGATCACTCGCAATGAAGCTGATTTGAATCGTTCATCTCCGTAGCGGCGACCTGAGTTTGTCGAAGGTCGAACCGCAGCTCTGGTACATTCTAGTTCATTTCGTATTACAGCCCATTTCATCAGCTCTTCACCACCACTTCGGTCATGGATTCCCGTCGGTTTCCGTCTTTGATGTTGTCTCCTTTCCCCCTCATCCTATGGACACCACCAAGCAGGATACCTGCCAGCACAAGAACATGAAGCTCTGCGATGACTGCGGCAAGCCGATGTGCGCCGATTGCGGAGCGGCATGTGCTTGTGATCACGACGATGCATCGATGAAATCCGCGTAGCATCGATAACTGACGCACATTCGCCGACTTCCGATGTCCGTCTGTGTCGGAGAGGAAGTGTGCGTCAGGTATGCACTGTGAAACAGTCTCGCTCCACTTCCTTCCCCTATCTTTCATGGAACTCCTCTACTTCCTCATCATCGGTCTCATCGCCGGATGGATCGCCGGTACTGTCACGCGCGGTCGCGGATACGGCCTCATCGGTAACATCGTCGTCGGCATCGTCGGCGCGGTCATCGGGGGGTACCTCTTCACTCTCCTCGGCGTGACGACGTACGGTTATCCGGGATCGCTGGTGATGGCTGTCGTCGGCGCACTCGTTCTCCTCGTACTCATCGGGATGTTCAAGACCGCATCGTGACGCCTGAGCGACAGATTACGATCGGGCCGCACACACCGCAGTCGGTCGGGAAGTGATGGCGGTCGCGTAGTGCGTCGTCACGTAGTAGCGCTTGGAGTCGGGATCGATCGCGAAGCCGGTCCCGATGAGTCGGAACTCCGGATTGACGATGGCGTTGTAATGAGGTCGTGACACACTCCCTTTCTCCTTCAGGTAGAAATCAAACGTGGAACGCAGAGAGTTGATCAGCTCCTGCGTACAGTCGTTCCCGCTGCAACTGAAGGGTCCGTACCCGATGCTCTCACTGTAGGTCATCCGTTTCACATTGCGGAACGTCAGACCGAGAGCCGAGAACCACTTGGTGATCAACGGATAATCGTAATAGGTCGTCTGACCGTCGCGTTTATGGCTCATCACTCCCCTGTTTCGCGATGTCTTCGACCAGAGTGCCGCCGTCCGGTTGAGCTGCGGATTCTGCACGTACGGCTTCAGTCCGACTTTCTTCCGCTCGGCATTGATCCATGTCAGCCAGACCCGACGCACCTCGGCAAGGTCGACTCCGCGGATGGCCTCGTCCTGTGACGGGATGCAGTTCGGGGAACGCGGTGCCGCCGCGAACGTGACCGTCGGCAGGAGCAGGAGAAGAGTCAGAAAGATAGTTTTCATGGGACACGAGAATAGCGGCAAAGTGCAGGATTCGACAGGCGATACTGAAGATAGTTGGACGGCACCGAGTTTGCAGGAGATCACATGATTTTGGTGAAGTGATGTTGGATGACCGATGTTCATGTGTACAATTCTTCCGCCATGTCTTTCAAGCATCCTCTCCCGCATGCGGTCCGTCATGCTCAGGATCTACGTAAACGATC
>JAQTSK010000046.1 GCA_028711345.1 Candidatus Peribacteraceae bacterium | reverse complement strand
TCGAAGGAATGTTCACACATATCAAGAAGAAAATTGCTCTCCATTCAGGACTTCGAATCGACCGAAAACAGAAGCTGATTCAGGAGCTCTTACGTGGAAAGTAGCCCAGAAAAACTTCCATTAGACCTCATTTTTCAATCCCTTTGCCGGCAGAACTGACTTTATTGGTAAATTGATGTTCCATCTTTTCTGAAAAAGTTCTTAGGATTTCAGCACTTCACTCACTCTTTTCACCTCGCTCTTCGCTCCGATGATCAGCGGCGTTCGCTGATCCACTTCCTCAATTTTGATATCAAGAATCGCCTTGTGACCGTTGCTCGCCGCGCCCCCCGCCTGCTCCATGATGTACGCGAACGGGCCGCACTCGAAGACGAGGCGGAGTTTTCCTTCCGGGTACTTACTGCCGCCGATGTTCGTGAAAATTCCGGCGCCTTTGATGAGCATGTGGTGGATGTCCGGCACCATGCCGCCGGAGTAGCGGAGCGTGTGCGCTTCATCCAGCCAGATATTCATCATTTTCCGGTAGGAAGGTGTGTCTTTGACCGCACGAAGATTTCCCGGTGCATAGGTTTTGACTTCATCGCGCATCGTCAGATTGCGCTGCAGAAGCACGAACTCCCCGACATCGTTCAAGAAGAACGCATGGACGCCTTTTCCCGCACTGTAGACGAGGATCGTCCGTGGTCCATAGACAATGTACAGTGCCGCCAGTTGGTCGCTCGGTTTCTTGCCGACAACATCGCCTTTTTTGTAGATGCCGAAGATGGATCCGATGGCGAGATTGCACTCGACGAGTGATGAGCCGTCCAGCGGATCGAAGACGACGGTGAACGGTGCATCCGGCATCAGTTCCTGAAAAACCGCTTCCTCCTCCGAGGCGTAACCGTTGACCAATCTGCTTTCGCAGAGTTCTTCCTTGATAATCTTGTTGCTCAGAAGATCCAGTTTCAGCTGTTCTTCTCCGAACTGATTCTCCGAACCAGCAAGACCGAGATCGCTGGATCGGATGGCGTGGTGGACGTATTTTCCGGCCCTCGCGATGTCATTGATGAGATGCCTAAGCTTGTCTTGGACCCCTGAACTGTACAGGTGATGGTTGAGCGAAATGCGTGAGGGGAGGTCGCAGCAGGATGTCATAACGAGAGGAGGAGAGGATGGAGAGGTGAGAGAGGAGGAGAGGAAGTGCGAATTGCGGGTACGAAGATGGATGTTATGGTATCCTCTCATCTTCTCATCTTCTATTTCTTCTCATTTTCTTCTAGAGAAGTGCCCCTATCTCCTGCGTCAACTCAGTCACTCTCATCGAGTACCCCCACTCGTTGTCGTACCACGCAAGCACCTGCACCATCGTTCCTTCGATGACATTCGTCGATTCCAGATCCACGGTGGATGAATGGGAGTCGGAGATGTAGTCCGAGGAGACGAGTAATCCCTCTTCAACGGCGAGGATTCCTTTCAGTTCACCGTTCGCAGCTTCCGTCAAAATCCTGTTCACTTCGTCGATGTCCGTCTTCCGCTTCACTTCAAGAGCAAGGTATGCAGCCGAAACGTCCGGAACCGGGACACGCAGGGACATGCCATCCATTTTGCCGAGGAGATGCGGGAAGACCTTGCCGACGGCTTTGGCGGCTCCGGTCGTCGAGGGAATGATGTTCAGTGATGCGGCGCGTGCGATGCGCATTTTCGAACTGTCGGATGAATTGTCCAGCAGGTTCTGGGAAGTGGTGTAGGAGTGTGTTGTGCACATCAATCCCCTCTTGATGCCGATGGTCGCATCGAGTGCCTTGATGACCGGCGCGATGCAGTTCGTGGTGCAGGAAGCGGCACTGATGATGGGAAGGGCATTCTTCAGCTTGTCATCGTTCACGCCCCGAACGATCATCGTTGTATCGTCCTTGGGAGGTGCGGTGATGAGAACGGCTCGTGCACCCGCATCCAGATGACCTTTCGCTTTCTCTTTCGCTCTGAATTTCCCCGTTGCTTCCACGACGACATCCACCTTGAGTTCCTTCCACGGGCAGTTGGCGGGATCACGCTCCTTCACTACACGGACAGGCTTCCCTTCGACCAGAAGATTCTCCCCGTCCACTTCCACGCTGTGATCGAAGCGTCCGTGGAGTGAGTCGTACTTCAGCAAATACTGCCGCATCGCCGCATCGCTGGATGCGTTGATGGCGACAACCTGCGCTTCCTTTCCGAAGCGTTGCACCAGCTGGCGGTGGACCACCCGCCCGATGCGACCGTATCCGTTGATGGCTATGTTGAGCATGGCTTAATATTGCCGAACCACTGACTGAAAGCAAGTAACTTGTACATTTTTCTCTGAGTCGCAATCATCCGTAGATTCCGATCAATACTCCCAAGAATGCAAAGAATGCTCCCACGATCCAGAAACGCATCGTGACTTTACTTTCACCCCATTCCAACGCTTCGAAATGGTGGTGGATGGGCGCTGATCGGAAAATCTTCTTGCCGTTACGGAGCTTCTTGCTGGTCAGCTGAATGATGACTGAGAGCATTTCGATCACAAAGATGAAACCGATGATGGGCAATACCAAGACTTGATCGATCATGAATGCGATCACGGCAAGGGTTCCGCCGAGTGCCAGTGCGCCGGTGTCGCCCATGTAGAAGAGCGCCGGCGGAACATTGAACCAGAGGAACGCCGCGAGTGCGCCTGCGGTCACACCGCAGAATGCGGCGAGGACGTAGAGCTGCGTCACGTAGGCGATGATGGCAAATGCGCCGAAGGCGATGATCAGGAGTCCTCCCGCAAGACCGTCAAGTCCGTCCGTGACGTTGACCGCATTGGTAGTTCCGATCACCACGAAGAGGAAGAACGGAATGTACAGCCAGCCGAGATGGAGCGTATCAACGCCGAAAAGCTGAGTGCCGAAGGGAATGTTGATGGTGTCATATCCCAGTACGCTGTAAAACCAGTAAGCCGGAATGGCGCTGACGAGTAGAAAGAGCAGCATTTTCGGCAACGCATTGATTCCCCTGTTCTTCCCGAAGCCGCAGATGTTGCAGTAATCGTCGATGGCACCGATGATGCCGAAGCCAAGCAGGACTCCGAGCGGGATGTACACCTGCCCGCGTTGGAGGAGCGAGTGATCGACCAGTCCGCGGTAGGAGAAGAGCCGCGAGAGGAAGACCGTGATAACGATGGATGACCAGATGAGGATCCCTCCCATCGTAGGCGTCCCCGCTTTCTTCTGGTGGTAGCTCAAAAACACGCTTGCCGATCCGCCGTCCACGGCCTGTACTCGCAATTGCTTTCCCAGCTTATAGCGATGCAGCAACCGGACGAACATCGGGGTAAGAACGAGTGCGAGCAAGAAAGACAGCGTGGAGTACAGCAGAATCTCGGGGAGCGAAATATAGGGTCGGACGGGGAGGGGAAACATAGGTAAAGATTACTGGATGACAGTACAGTCGGGAAGATATTGGAGATGTACGGAGGAGTATTTAGTATCCGGTATGAAGTATTCAGCATTCAAAATGAAGAATCTGCCGGATACTGAATACTGCATACAAAATACTTCATTCTTTTCCAGCGGTCATTACTCCTCCACCCTTTCCTTTATCTTCGCAGCCTGCTTGAACTGCCCCATCAGTTTTGCAGTCGCCTTCCCCGCGGCGCTGACGGCTGCATCGCCGTGTGTCTTGTCGATATCGTAGAAGCGCATCTGTTCCTTCTTGAACATCAGCTCCACTCTGCCGGTGGGTCCGTTGCGGTGCTTGCGGATGTAGATATCCGTCACGCCCGGGCGGTCCGAGTCCTCCTCGTAGTAATCCTCGCGATACATCATCAGGACGACGTCCGCGTCCTGCTCGATGGAGCCGGATTCGCGGAGGTCGGAAAGCGCCGGAATGTTTCCGGGACGGCTTTCAACGGCTCGGGAGAGCTGGCTCAAGGCGATGACAGGAATCTTCAGCTCACGACCGAGCATCTTGAGTGAGCGCGAAATCTCCGAGATTTCCTGCACACGGTTCCCTGCGAAGCTCTGGTTACCGGTGCTCATCAGCTGCAGGAAGTCCACGATGACGAGGTCGAGGCCGTTCTCCATTTGCAGACGACGTGCTTTCGCTCGCAGCTCGGGGATGGATGATCCCATGGAGTCATCGATGAAGATATTCGCTTTACTGAGGTCATCCATGATCGGTCCCATGTTCTGGAAGTCGCGGTCTTCCAATTTCCCTTTCTGCAGCTTCCATGAGTCTACGCCGAGCATGGATGCGAACAGACGATCGACAAGCTGTTCTTTGCTCATTTCCAGGGAGAAGATGGCAATGGTCTTCCCGTTCTTGATGGCGGCATTCTGCGCGATATTCAGCGCCAGCGATGTTTTTCCCATGCTGGGACGGGCGGCGATGATGACCAGATCGCTTGGCTGGAACCCTGATAGTTTATTATCGATCGCCTGGAAGCCGGACGGCACGCCTTTGATCGATGAATCCTTGCTTTCGTGCATCTCGGCAAACTTCTCGTACCGCGAACTCAGGATTTCCTTGATGTGAATGAATTTCTCTTTCAAAAAGGTCGATGAGATGTGGAAGACCGTTTTCTCGACCTCTTCTAAGAGTTCCGGAATTTCCCGCTCAACGTCATACCCGAGACCTTTGATCTTCTCGCCTGCCTGAATGATGCGGCGGTGAACCGCCTTCGTCTTCACGATCTGCGCGTACTTGTAGATGTGTGCCGCCGTCGGCACCTTTGCAGTCAATTCCGCCAGAAATACGCTGCCGCCGACGTCCTGAATCCTCTTGGCATCCTGCAATTTATTGGTGACCGTGACGATGTCCACCGGCTGGTGCGACTGATACAGCTCGTAGATCGCCGCGTAGACCTCGCGGTAGGTGGGATCGTAGAAGTCCTCGGCTGCCAGCACGTCGGATACTTTGATGATGCCGTCGGGATCGACCAGCAGTGCGCCGAGCACCGTCTGTTCCGCCTCCAAACTGTGAGGCTGCACGTCGAGGAAGGCTTGTTGCGCCATGAGGGGGTGAGTGTAGAGGAGAAGGGTTGAAGTCGCCAGTGGCTGTGGTGTTAGGTTGTAGGTTTCAGGTGATAGGGGTAAGAAGACTTTCCTAAAACCTATTCCCTAACACTAAAACCTCATCAATACACCTCCTTCAAATAACACTCCTCGCAGTACACCGTTTCCGGTCTCTCCGGTGAATAACTCGTTTCCATGCTTTTGCCGCATTTGGCACATGCTCGTCCCCAGAGTTTTCGCGGATTCCTGAGATGGAAGCGGTCCATCCGGCGGCAGTCGAAACAACGACGGGGAACCGGAATGGAACGCAAACGGTAGAAGGCCAATTCCTGAGCAATGATTTTGAAGTTCCTCGCACATTTCTCGCAGCGGAGAACTTTACCCGTAACATCGTCAGGCACCTCATCGATGCGATCGTGCAGATTGTCCAGAGTTTCCTTCCCTTCTGTTCGGGGCAGGTTGTCTTCCCACGGCCATCCGTTCGCCATCGCGTCATCTTTGGTCTTGGGGTACCACCATTGCGCAGTCGATTCGTTGTATCCGCTTGCGCAGTGTTGCATCGGGAAGAATTCGCCGTACTCCTTATCAGCCGTCATCTTCGCAATGATCTGAGTCCGCAGTGAATGGTACTCATTCTCCGTGTACTGCTTGTTGAGTATGCAGAATTTCCTGTGCCGCAACTGCACACACCCGAAGCAATCCGATACTCCGAAGCAGTACATGCAGTACCGGAGTCGCGCAGCGCTCTCCATGCATGTGACGCAGAAGGCGAGATCGTAGCTGTTGTAGCCGATGGAGAGTGAGTCGTAACAAAGCTCTATTTCGATGCCGAATTGGAAAATATCATGACAAAAACGTGTCCCGAGTTGGAGTTGGCTGCAGTATCGGGAATGTTCGATGTCACTGCAGTCAAAACAGTGCTGTGCATCCCGCGCACGGTAGAGGTAGTTCCCCGTTGAATCTTCGGTCATTTCCGTCTGCAGACATTTCCAATGATGCCGTAGCTGGAGCTCTCTGTATTTTGCCATCATCGCTTGCGACATTGAGTACGAGCCGGTCTGCGCTTCCGCACAACGCTGCCTGTATTCTTCCGGTGTCAGCTGCTCATTGAGGAAACAGTGTTTCTTGTTACGCAGGCCGATGCAGAGGATGCACTCACTGCAACCGATGCAATCGCGTAGGAAGCGACTCTCCGAGCAGTTCTGGCAGTCCTGACACCAAGTAAGGCCGTAGCAGCCGAGAACGTCCACGCACTCGTAGCACAGTTCCGATTCATGGCAGTAGTGCACGTCCATGCAGTTGCGACTCTTCTTCACGCCGTACCCGTAGTAGCAGTCTTCACAGAGTGATGTGTGGAAGACGAGGTAGCAGTTTTTGCTGTGCCCAGTTTGGTGCGTGTAGTCGGAGTTCAGAAGAACGGTGTCATTTGTCGTACAAGCGTACGGCACTGCCAATTCCAGTTCGTGAAATTGATCGAAGAATAATCTATTCGGATCGTATGCACGGCCATACGAAAGCGGATCCCACTTGTCACTCCACCAACAATCCAGACAGTACTGTGTCCGCGGATTGCCTGTTGCAAATTGTGAAACGACATTTTTCCTGCAGAGTCCGCATTGACCTGAGTAGAGGTACCGCTCGGTGTACCAAGCCATCCGCACCATTTCGCGACAAGATGGGCATCGTGTAGGAGAGAGAACTCCCAGCTTCTCGTAGAATGCAAGATCTTCATTCGTAATCTCGAACGGTTTCGAGCACCAAGAATTTGCGCAGATACGTTGCATTGGTTTCAGTATACCTCGTCATGCGTTCCTGCTGTCAGCAGTAATGCAATTGTTGTTCCTTCCTCAATGTAGAGGATGCGAAGATCGAAGCCGGCCGCAATGGAACGTACGCCGCTCTTGTCACCACGGAGCTTGTGGTTGTGCAGCCGAGGATCGAATGGGAATTGTACGAAAAGTTCCAATGCAGTATCGATGCCATCACGTTGTTGCTTTGTCAGCTTACGATATGCCCTATTAAACGATGGCAGAAACCGAATAATCATTGTTAGGATCGTAGTGCCTTGATCAGTTCATCAGCTGAGGTAAAAGGCGGTGAAAGATTTTTTTCTTCACGCGCCTCATTCGCAAGTTTTGCTATGTATGCAAGTTGCTTCTTGGTGTATCTCTCTTCACGTTGTTCTGTCAGCGCGAAGGGGATGCCACCGGTTAAGACTGCTTGCACAAAATAAATTCTGATAGCAGTCGGCAGATCGAGTCCGAGTGATGCAAACAGTTTCTCTGCCTGCTTCTTGAGTTTTCCGTCGATACGGACCTGTATGCTCTTCTGTGCCATAGATTGTTGGGAAAATGCATACATAGTATATGCAGAATGCAGACAGATTGCAATCAGCTTACAGCGCACTCAGCTTCTTATGCGCATCGCGGATCTCCTTCTCCAGTTTTTCGACAAGCTTGGGGTGCTGTTTCAGGTATTGTCGGGCCAGTTCCCTCCCCTGCCCCAGCGTCTCCTCGCCGATGCGGAAGTAGGCGCCGGATTTCTCGATGTAACCGTACTTCAGCCCGAGATCCAGAATGTCGCCTTCCTTGGAGATGCCCTGCGCGTACAGAATGTCGAACTCCGCCTGCCGGAAGGGCGGGGCGATCTTGTTTTTCACGACTTTCACCCGTGTCCGGTTCCCGACAATGACTTGTTCGTCCGCACCCTTCTCGGTGATCTTGTCGATCCGGCGCACGTCCAGCCGGAGCGATGCGTAGAACTTCAGCGCGTTGCCGCCGGTGGTGGTTTCCGGATTGCCGAACATGACACCGATCTTCATGCGGAGCTGGTTGATGAAGATGACGGAGCAATTTGTCTTGCTGACGATGGATGTCAACTTGCGCAGCGCTTGGCTCATCAGTCTCGCCTGCAGACCCATGTGACTGTCCCCCATCATGCCTTCGATCTCGGCACGTGGAGTGAGTGCCGCGACCGAGTCGATGACGACGATGTCGATGCCACCCGATCGGACCAGTGTTTCACAGATTTCCAGCGCCTGCTCACCGTCATCCGGCTGTGAAACCAGCAAACTATCGACGTTGACGCCGATTTTCTTCGCGTATTGGACGTCCAACGCATGCTCCGCATCAATGAATGCCGCCTTGCCGCCGAGTTTCTGGACTTGTGCGATGGCATGGAGGGCGAGAGTGGTTTTACCCGAGGATTCAGGACCGTAGATTTCGATGATTCTGCTTCTCGGAATGCCGCCGCCCAGAGCCAAATCGAGGCTGAGTGATCCGGAAGAAAATGTTTCGATCTGGACATGTTGCTCGGCGCCCATTTGCATGATGGAGCCGGCGCCGTACTGTTTCTCGATCTCAGCGATGGCTGTCTTCAGTGCTTGTTCCTTTGCCGCTTCCAGCGGATTCTTGGCGGTTACTTTCGCCGATATCTGTGAGGATGACGTGACGGGTGCGGTCTGCTTTGTCATGGGAATGGAGGAGGAAAAAATAGGTGTAAGAACGTTCACCGACACTTTGTCTTTTCAGCGTTGCATCGTCAATTATATTCCCTTGCAGACGGGAGAAACTATGATGGTGTATGAAAGTACACCTCCTACTCTCGCAGTCGGGACGCGGCGTCCCGGCTGCGTTATCTTTGTTTGCATTTCCCCACCTGATTCACCGTATCCACTATTTCACAGTACGATCCTGCCCCGCAGAGAATACCTGCCGGACCGCCGCAGGGTGAGCCGCTGCCGCTCCCTGTCCGGATGACGGATGCCCCTTCGTCTGCGAGGAATGTGATGGATGACAGGAGCGCTTCGAACTCACCGGCAAGTATTTCCCCCTCTTCCAACGTCCGTACCCGTTGTTGCGATGTCGGATCGAAGTGAAGCTTCAGGATCATGTCCGAATCGAGAATGAACACATCCTTGGAGAGTGTTCCGCTGCTGACTTCCACGGTTCTCCTGTTCCGGATGTACAACGGAGTTCCGCTCGGCAGCACCGAACCGCTGGACCACTCGATGGTGAGAAGCGGCTCCTCTTCGCCGATGAGTGAAAAAATTGCCGTTGCATTGCGAATGGTGCCGGCCCAGTTTGCAGGCGACGAGAGACGGATGCCGAGCGTGGGAATTTCCCATGTGCGCACGTCTTCTTTTCCGACGCCACGTTGAGCGGCAGACACAACCAGTACCGGGAGTTCCTGATCGGTGGAATTGGGCTCCAGCATTCCGGAGATGACCACTGTTTGGCCTTCAAATGAACGAAGGTCAACGGTTTTGCTTTCGAGGAAGTAAATGCTGGAGTCATTCATCATGAGCGTATGTGTTCCTCGACGTACCAGAGACACATCTGCGCGTACGATGGTACCGGTGGCGGTTGTCGGGCCGTAGACGTAGGTGGTGGTCGGAGATTGCTTGCAGGCTGAAATAAGGAATAAGAAGCACGAACAAGCGAGAAGGAAAGAAAGGCGAATCATACGAACAGTATAGACCATTCTCAGGCAGCCAGAGCTTCCTGTTCGGCAACCTCTTGCCTTTCCAATACTTCCTGCGCTTTCAACCGCAATGCATGTGCCAATATGGTTGGTTCTTGGACCTCATGACCGGCTTCCGCCTCTTCAAGCTTCCCGATCAATCGTTCTCCATCGATTCCACTCGCTTCTTCCTCCTGCTCCGGTCTCACAGCAGTGAGATCTTCAACAGTCACATGCATCAGCTCCTCTGTCTTGCCGTGGGCCAGAGTTACCGCACGCTCAACATGCAGTTCAATGGCGCGTGTCTCCAATGCTTGTGCGAATGCCAAAGGATCAGCGAACTTCTCTCCGCGATGCTCGCGTTCCAGTTCTTCGATGATGGTGCGAAAGGTTTCCATGCGGCAAGTATCCGCACCACAATCTTGCGCTGCAACGAAAATGTCATTCGAACATGTCTCACAAGAAAAAGATGGCTTGATACCCGCGTCAATTGGATGCTTCAAAAGCCCCGATGCCTTCCGTACTTTCCGTACGTTCCTTACCTTCCGGACTGTCACCACAAATAAAAAAGCCGCCCTTTCGGACGGCTCTTGATTTCAATTATTACTTCTTCTTGCTGGCGTCGAAGTCGTAGACGGCGCGACCGACGCGGACGAAGTACGGCATCTTCTGCAGGTTCAGGGAGATCGTTCCGACCTTCACCGTGCGCTGCTTGCCGACTTCCTCGATGATCTGTTTCTTACTGAGGGCTCCTTTCTTCTTCAGGATGGTTTCGATGACATCGGCGACCGTGCCCGGTTCGTAGCCCCACTCACGGAGAGCGTAGAGACCGCGGCCGACGAGGACGAACTGCGGGTAGCGGATCAGCTCGTTGTGGACCGCCTGCACCGTCACGTTCTTGTGATCGAAAGCGGCTTCCTTGATGGTATTGGCGATTTCCATGAAGTGCAGCGGATGACCGATTTTCTTCAGGATGATCTCCACTTTGTCCCGGATGGAGCGCGGGCGGACGAATCTCCACTCGGTCAGTCCCCACCCGTCGGCGATTTCCTTGAGTCTCTCGTCAACCGTCAAACAACTTATGATGAGTTCCTGTGACGGGACGCGACTCTGGAAGGCCGGCATGGCCTGTATGGAGGATACGAGCTCCGGAGCCTTCATGCAGGAGTGACGCTTGTTTAAGAACTTCACTCCCATATCGATGATCGTCGAAATATCCTCCATGGAGAGCGCGGACAATCTCCAGAACGGCTTGAGCGTCATGGTGCGTCCCTCGTAGGACATCTCGGTGTCGATGGAGAACGAGAGACGGAGGATGGAACCGTCGATGAGCTGCGATCCCGGGAGTCTCTTCAAGACTGCGGAGACCAGTTCGCTTCCCAGCATCAGACCGCCGTGTGCTCGGAGAATCCCTTTTGCCATTTCGTTCACTTCATTGAGCTTCGTCGTGCGCACAGTTCGCTTGAGCTTGCTGAGTGCGATGCTCTCGATCTGACGGATCCGTTCGCGTGTCACATTGAAATGCTTTCCGATTTTCTCCAGCGTTTGCTTGCTTTGGCCGGTCAAGGCGAACCGCCGTTTGATCACCTCCGTTTCTTTCTGCGTGAGAACGAGGAACAGGTCGCTGAGCAGTTCCTGAAGGTTGAGGCTGAGCTGAGACTTTCCAGTCTGAGCGGTTGTGGAGGTGACCGGAGTAGCCATAGTGACGTTAGGGGGAAATGAACCATCTTGTTTTACCAGAACGTTGACAGGAATGAAAGTAAAACATACTTTCCTATCGACGTTGTGATGCCATGGAGCGAATTGCTCTTTCCTTGGCAATTGAATGAACAAGATGCGTTCAAGCAATGGTGGATATAATACAATAGGAAAGACTATTGTCAATGCTATTTCAACAGAGTTTCTGAGAGGAGGAGAGGTTGAATGGTTTACGGGTTTCGCGTTCAAGTTCCACTGCAAAAAAGCTTGAAATCTGAAAACGTCCTTTCTTCAACTTCACTGAATCTTTTCCTCTTCCCTCTTCCTCTGATCAAGTACGACTGAAAGAAGTGCACATGCCGCCTGTGCATCAGGATCAATTCCTTTCTCCCGTGTCATAGATGTGTAGCGTTCATCGACGAGTGTGACCTTCAGGGAAAGTTCGGTCTCCAGTTGAGCGGCGAGCATGCGAATCTTTCCCGCCTGACTCCCCTCCCCTCCCTGCGGGAGCCGTGGCAAACCGATGATCAATTCCGTGATACCGCGCTGCTTCACGAGTGAGCCCACCTGATCCAGCAGAGATTCTTCCGATGCATGACGCAGCGTGTCGAGTGCCATCACAAATCCCGCCTTCACTTCCGCGAATGCAACACCGGTTCTCCGGTTGCCGATGTCGAGTGCCAGAAGTCGGGTCACACTGTTCATACGCTTCATGATAGAGGAAAGAGTCGGTTCGTCCGAGCTCTTGCCGACTCATTTGGAATGAACGAACGCTACTCATCGGAATTTCGTGTCGTTCATTCAACCGGTGCTGAGTTCTTACAACACAACGGTTACGAAGTCGTTTGTTTTACTTTTTAGGACTCGTCATTCGTGAGAGCGATGACTTCTTTCTCGCGGCGTTTTTCCAGTGAATGAGATTCTTCTTCTCCGCAGTGTCGATGGCTTTGAATGCCTTGGACAGAGCTTTGAGAGCCTCGTCCTTCTTTCCTTCTTTCACGAGATCGTGAATGCGCCGAATTTCGGTTTTCATGTTCGTCTTGAACGGCTGGCGGCGCGCACGGCGCTCTTCGGACTGGCGTGCGGATTTGATGGAGGACTGGAGGATTGGCATAGGAGTAGGCAGAGAGTAGGGATGGTAACGGCGGGAGTCAAATCGGGAATAGTAGAAAGAACCAGAAGAGTAAGAAGAACCAGAGGAAACAGAGGAACATTCGCCGTGTTAATCCTCTGGTTCTTCTGGTTCCTTTGTTTCTTCTGATTCTTTCGCCCCTCCTTTCTCTCCGCCTCCACTTCGCCTACACTCTCCCTACATATGTGCGGCATCTTCGGATACATCGGACAACGGAAGAATGCAGGCGGGCTCGTGATCCGCGGACTCAAGAATCTTGAGTACCGGGGTTACGATTCCTGGGGCGTGGCTATGCGCCTGCAGGACGGATCCATCATGTGCGAAAAAGACATCGGTAAAATCGGGGCGGTGAGTCCGGAGTCATTCATGGATGAAAGCTCACTGGCGATAGCGCACTCACGTTGGGCGACCCACGGTGGCGTGACGAAGATCAATGCGCATCCGCATTTCAGCTGCGACCGGTCCGTCGCCGTGATCCACAACGGAATCATCGAAAATTACGCGGAAATCCGTGAAGAGCTCAAAGCAAAGGGTCATACATTTCTGTCCGAGACGGACACGGAAGTCATTCCCCACCTCATCGAAGAAGAACTCAAGAGGAAGGACGCGACTCTTGAGGAAGCGACGCGCCGCGCATGTGTACGTTTCACGGGGCGCTTTGCCATCCTCGTGCTGGATTCAAGGACGCAGAGCTTGGTGGCGGCACGCACCGGATCGCCTCTGATCGTCGGCGTCGGCGAAGGAGGAGAGTATTTCATCGCATCCGACATCCCTGCTTTCCTCGAATACACACGCACCGTGCAGTATCTGGATGACGGCGAAATGGTGGCGGTCCAAGACGGGAAGATCCGTTTTTCCGATATCGTATCCGGGGAAGACCGCACCAAGCGTCTCGTGACGATTGATTGGACCGTCTCCGAAGCGGAGAAGGGAGAGTACGAGCATTACATGCTCAAGGAGATCATGGATCAGAAGGAGTCCATCCGGCGCGCCGTTCATCAGGACGACACGGAGATTCTTGCGGTGGCAAAATCCATCGAACAGTGCATCGGTTGCATCCTCACAGCCTGCGGAACCGCAGGAAAAGTTTGCATGGCCGCCGACTACTTCTTCTCCGTCGTTGCCAAGCGACATGTGAATTACACTCCCGCCAGCGAATTCCCGATCTTCCACCACTTCCTCAGGCCGGAGAGTCTGATCGTCGTCGTGAGCCAATCGGGGGAGACGGCGGATGTCCTCGAGGCGATGAAAGTTGCGAAGGCGGCGGGATCGAAAGTACTCGCCATCGTGAACACGCAGGGCTCGTCCATTGCCCGTGCCGCCGATTACACCTTGCTGATCAATGCAGGTCCGGAGAAAGCCGTTGCATCCACCAAGGCGGCGACGGGGCAAATGGCGGTGTTGCTGTTGATAGCCTATGCGGT
>JAQTSK010000045.1 GCA_028711345.1 Candidatus Peribacteraceae bacterium | reverse complement strand
GATGAGCGTCCTCCTCTCGGTGTGTCTGACGACCTGGTGGAAGAAGCCGAAGAACTTCTATGCCGCCTACCAAGCCATTATCCGGAAGTGGCAGGCGACCTGAGCTGCAGAGTCAGTGAGCAGGTACTTCTGCATGATTGAACTCACAGGTCGGCTTATCGTTCGTAGATGGCTGGCGACGGAGTGCAATGATGTCTGCGTCCTGTTCCCGTAGAGACGCCCGATCGGGCGTCTCTACGGGAACGACGCTTGCACGGAGAATGAAGGCGATCTATTCGGTGGTATGAACAGGAAGGACTGCTGACTCTTCGGCTTCTTTGGAATCTTTCCTTGCTAGAACGCCACCCTCACATACTCCTTCAGCACCGCCTTCCCGAGCATCTTCTCCACCGTCTGTGCGTTGTCCTTCACGAAGGGCTGCGTCAGGAGGGCGTTCTCCTCGCGGAACTTGCGCTCCTTGCCCAGCATGATCTTCTCCAGAATTTCCGGCGGCTTCTTCTCATTCTTCATTTGCTCCTTCCAGATCTCGCGTTCCTTGGCGATGGCATCCGCCGGAACATCGGACGAGCGGACGTAGGTCGGATTCATCGCGGCGCCGTGCATGCAGACGTCGTTGGCCTGTTCCTTGTTCCCTCCCTCCAGCCCGACGATCACACCGATCTTGCGGTTCAAGTGCACGTACGTGCCGATGACCGGCGCACTCACTTCTTTGGTTTCGCCGAGCGAGATGTTCTCGCCCAGTTCCAGAACCGCTGCCGGAACCTTCTCCGTGGCGTAGGCATCGAAATCCTTCTTTCCCTTCTGCAGGAGATGATCCGCCAGATCCCGTCCGAACTTCAGGAAGACGTCGGAGCGTCCCACGAAGTCCGTCTCGCAGCGCACCTGAACGAGAGCCGCTTTCGTATCGGTCTTCGCGATGAAGATGGCGCCTTCGGTCTGGACGCGGTCGGCCTTCTTCACGGCTTGGGCCTTGCCCTTCTTGCGCAGGAGTTCGATGGCCAGTTCTTCATTTCCCTTGGCTTCTTCCAGTGCATTTTTGGCATCCAGTATTCCGACTCCCGTACGGGCACGGAGGCGGGCGACGTCGGCGGCTGCGATACTCATGGCGGTTGTGGGAAGAGGGTAAGAACGAGTGATGGGAATGACGAATGAGGAATTGAGGAATTCGGAACAAGGAGTCATTGGTACATTACTTCACAGGGACGAGAGCGTCGTCGGTTTTCGGCTTGGCGTCCGCCAGCTCGGATTCGATCGTCGAGAGGAACATGTCGATGGACTTCAGCGCGTCGTCGTTGCCGGGGATCATCACTTTGAAGTTGTCCGGATCGGCATTGCTGTCGCAGATGCCGTAGACGGGGATGCCGAGCTTCTTGGCTTCCAACACGGCGACGTGGTCGCGAACCGCGTCCACGATGAAGACGGCGTCAGGCAGCCCTCTCATGCCGGCGACACCGGAGAATCCCGCGTCCAGCTTGGCGAGCTCCTTGCGGAGACCGACTTGCTCTTTCTTGGTGTACTTCTCCACTTCGCCCGTCCGGAAGGATTGTTGAAGATCGAGGTAGTACTTGATGCGGTTCTTGATGGTTGACCAGTTGGTGAGCAGGCCGGGCACCCATTTCTTGGTGACGACCGGCTGGCCGATGGTCTTGCTCACGCGCTCGATCGAAGAGATGCTCTGGAGCTTGGTGGAGACGAAGAGGATGGATTTGCCGGATTTCTGCAGCGACTTCAGTTCACTGCAGGCTTTGACGAGCGCGGCGTGCGTCTTCTCCAGATCGAAGATGTGGATGTCCTTGCGGATGCCCCAGAGGTACGGCTTCATCTTGGGGTTCCACTTTTCCTTCTTGTGACCGAAGTGGCAGGCGGAATTCAGGAGATCTTTCGCGGACGGAATTGGCATAAAAAAATTGGTTAAATGGTTAAATGGTTAAATTGTTCGCAAGCGTGCATGAAGCTGCGGTCTTGCTTTGCCAACAATTTAACAATTCAGCCATTTAACATTGGGGAAAGAATAAACGGAACCGGATAACAGTGATTAAAATCCTTAGGTCAGACTCCGGACGTCTTATCGCTCTGGTTGCGGAGGAGTTCCTTGAGGAGGCGTAAGCCAACCTTCAGGACCAGGATCGCGGCGATCGGTCGGGAGCGGAGTGTCCACGTCGTCGTCTGACGCCGCAGAGCGGGTGATTTATAGCCGAAGGCCTCCGAAGAGGCAAGCGCAATCAATGGTCGTACTTTCCCGATTCTTCTATACTTCTTCCCCTCCCCGCAGTTCTTATGCCAAAAGAAATGAACGAGCATGACCCTTCAAAGATTGTGGATCACTATGAAAATGTAGTATTCATTGGGGTGTTTCTGTTGACGGTATCATTAGTCCTCCGTTCGTGTTACATGGAGGTCATGGACGATGCGGGAGGCAACGGAGGGGAACAAGGAAATGCCGCAGCACAGAGAGCACCCCTGCAGCCAGGCAGGGAGAACGGGCAGTGAAGAGAGCATCACACGCAGCTTCAGAGCTTCAGCCGTTTCACCAATTCCGCTATCGGCAATCGTTCTTGTTGCAATGTATCCCGATCGCGGATCGTCACCGTATCCTTCTGTCCCTGCTTCTCATCTTCCCCGAGCGTACCGAAATCAACGGTGATGCATTTCGGCGTGCCGATTTCGTCCTGCCTTCGATAGCGTTTGCCGATGGATCCCGTGACGTCGAAGTCGACGACCAAATCGGTTTCCTGTATAACTTTTTGATACACTTCTTTTGCTTTGGCGATGAGGTGCTCCTTCTTTGAGAGCGGAAGGATCGCCACATCGACGGGGGCGACAGTCCGGTTGAATTTCATCACGGTGCGTGTGTCCTTTTCCAGCGCTTCCTCGGTGTACGTATCCAGCAAAAGCGCCAGCGTGATTCTGTCCGATCCGAAGGACGGTTCCATGACGTGCGGGACGATCTTGCGCGTCGGATCGTCCGGATCGGTGTAGTGGAGATCCTGCCCCGAAAATTTCTCATGCTGGGTCAGATCGTAATCCGTGCGGTATGCCGCAGCGGCACAGAGTTCGCCCCAGCCCCACGGAAACTTGTACTCGATGTCCGTTGTCCCTTTGGAATAGTGCGAGAGCTCGTCTTTCTCGTGGTCGCGGAAGCGGAGATTGTCGGGATTGATTCCGAGTCCGTCGACCAAGAACGACCAGCTGGCCTTCTTCCACTCGGCAAAAATATCTTCCCATTTGGTCTTCTCGGCATCGAAGAAGTACTCGATCTCCATCTGCTCGAACTCGCGGGTGCGGAACGTGAAGTTTCCCGGTGTGATCTCGTTGCGGAACGCCTTGCCGATCTGCGCGACGCCGAACGGCAGGCGCATTCTCATCGTATCCGCAATGTTCCGGAAGTTGACGAAGATGCCCTGAGCGGTCTCCGGTCGGAGGTAGACGAGCGCCGCATCTTCCTCGACCACGCCCTGATGCGTCTTGAACATGAGGTTGAACTTCTTGGCTTCGGTCCAATCGATCGCGCCGCACGACGGACATTTGATCTTCTCCGCTATGAGCATCTTCTGCACCTGATCGAGCTTCAGGATCGCCGCCGCCTCCACGCCGATTTTCTCCTCGAGTAACTTGTCGCCGCGGAAACGTTGCTTGCACTTCTTGCAGTCGATCAGCGGATCCGAGAACGAGCTGACGTGCCCGCTGGCTTCCCACACTCTCGGGTTCATCAGAATGGACGCATCCAGCCCCACCATGTCGGTGCGCTTGTGGACAAACGTCTTCCACCAGAGCTTCTTGATTCTATTCTTCAATTCAACACCAAGCGGTCCGTAGTCCCACGTATTGGCAAGCCCTCCGTAGATTTCCGATCCGGGGAAGATGAAGCCTCGGCGCTTGCAGAGGGAGACGAGTTGATCCAAGGAATTGGCTGGCATGAGCGGGTGGTGGGAGTGAGAGGACGGGGGAAATGTAGAATGTAGAATGTAAAATGTAAAATGAAAGTTAGGCTTGAGGTTGCGAAAAATTCTACATTCTACATTCTACATTCTTCATTCATTCGGTTCTTTCATTGATTGCACGCTAGTCCAATGATTCCAAATTCATCGAATTTCTGCTACAATAAGAGGATTCTATGCAGATATTCCTCGCTGCCGGCGTCGTCGTTGCGGTGATCGTGCTCGTCCGTGTCTGGACGGGGGCGATGAATTTCCACGTCGTGGAGGAGGAATCGTTGGAAGCAGTCGAGCGCAAGCAGGTGTATCTGCCGAAGTTCGGCGCCATCACCGTATCGGTGGTGATCGGCGGCGCATTGATCTTCCTGTCACTCAGGTACGGCAAGAACACATCTCTGCAGTCGCTGACGGGATCGGCAGCCATGGCGAGGACGCTCTTCGTCTTTGTCGCCATCTCGGCACTGGGGCTCTTCGATCAGTTCCGCTGGCACGGGCTGACGGATAGGTACAAGTATTTCTACGCGTTCGTGCTGGCAACACTGATGTCGTGGATCCTCATCGCGTTCAAGCGGGCGTTCTTCGAGGCCGACGTTGCGCAGGATCCGTTCCTCATGGCACTCGGCATCGTCTGTCTGATCATCGGTTGGCGCTTCCTCTTCGGTCCGTGGAGCGCGCAGGTCAAGGCGACGGTGCTGGGGACATTTCTCTTCTGGATCATCTATGCGCTTCTCCGCAGCGAGTCACGCCTCGATCTTCTGGCTACGGGCATCGCGGCGCTGGTCGCACTCGTGCCGGTCGTGCTGTGGTGCATGCTCTTTCTCCGGTACCACCGCGAGCGGTTGAGCATCGTCATTCTGGCATTCTTTGCGGGGATGCTCTCAACGGTCCCTATTCTTTTTTACAGTGAGTTGACGAAGCGCAGCGTGGAGCTCAACTTTTTCTTCTTCAAGATCGTTCCGCTCAACTTCAATTCCACGTCAAGTCAGTTCGTTTCGCAGAGCGTTTTCCGCGAGTCGACCGGCGTGCAGTCGATCCTCCTGACGACACTCGTGACGTACCTGCTGGTCGGCGTGATAGAGGAAGTCAGCAAGTTCTGGGTATTGAAGCGAAGCGGTCGTCAGTTCTTCCGATCCATCGACGATGCCCTCCAGCTCGCCATCATCATCGCCATCGGGTTTGCGTTCGCGGAGAATCTTGCCAATCCGAACTACTACGTGGGGTTCGTGAAAGATTACCTCCTGATGCCTTCCTCTCCCGATTGGGCATCGTTCCTCGGCGGTGTCATCGGTCGTGCGGTGCTGACGACGATGGTGCACGTGCTGTCCACCGGCATTCTGGGGTATTTCTTCGGACTGGTGCTCTTCGCTCCGCAGGTGTTGGGCGAGCGTTTTCAGCGGGGTCGCGGCTACTCCCTGATCCTCGCGGTTCACAGGATTCTCTCACTCAGTTTTGACGATATCTCGTCACATCTGCGACCGGAACAAGTATTCGCCACGGCTCAGCTGGCTCTCGGACTCGTCGGGTCCATCGTCGTTCACGGCCTGTTCGATTTCATCGTCACGATTCCGGAAGTGTTGCCCGGGAATCCCGACACGGTCGGCGCCTTGCTCGGCTCCGCACCGTCATCATTCCTGCACGGGATTTCTCTGGTGCTGCTGGCGTCGCTGCTCTACATTCTGGGCGGATTCTGGCTGCTGACCTTCCTCTTCGGACGGACGGAGGATGCGAAAGAGAGAGGCGTCGTTTTGGAGAAGACATTGGTTGTGTCGTGAGTGAGCGGAAGGGTAGGATGCCTCGGCATTTCCCACTCTGTTCCATGATGATGTCCGCCTGCAATCGCTTCGCTGCGACACTGTTGATCATCGGCGCTTTTGTTTCGGCTTCCGTTCCCGTCGCGCTCGGTGCGCGCTCGGTCGGGAGCATCGTCGATGTCTCCGCACAGACCGTCTCGCAGGCCACGTTCATCCGCTGGTCGATGGAAGCGCTGGATCTTCCCCATGAGAATGAATCCTGCACATTGCCGTATAAGCGCTATCCGCTGAGCATGAAGCGGTATCTCTGTTCCGCACAGGAGAAGGGCGCGTTGAAAGTCTTCGGGAAGTCGGAGTCGTACCTGCTGTCCCGCCCCGTGACCCGCGGTGAAGCACTGATCGTTCTGACGGCTCTGACGGGAAAAAATGAAACCGCAGATGTCAGTGCATTCAGGGATGTGCATACCGATCCGGAGAAGCAGGCGGTGATGAATGCCGTCACGCTGAAGTGGATGACGCCGGTGCGCACCACGATGTTTGGAATGGAGAGGAAGCTCACGGGCACGGAGGCGAAGTCCGTTCTGGAGTCGGTGACAGGGAATCTGCCCGAGCGCGTGAGGAGCATCAGTGTCCGCGCCATCACGGTTCCCGCCTCCGGCATTCCGCATCAGGATCTTCTGGAAGCCGTGTGGGAAGTCATTCGCCGCGATTACCTGCGCAAAGACACCATCGATACCGACGAGGCCGCCTATCGTGCCATCGAGGGGCTGGTGGATTCGCTCGATGATCCGTACTCCAATTTCTTCCGACCGGTGAGCGCCAGCGATTTCCAGTCCCAGATCAAAGGCGAGGTGAGCGGCATCGGTGCGCAGGTGGAGGAACGTGACGGAGTTCTGACCGTCATTGCGCCTTTGCCGGGTTCCCCCGCCGAGCGTGCAGGACTTTCGTCCGGTGATGAGATTCTGGAGGCCAATGGCATCAAATTGACCGGTCTGAGCGTGGAGAAGGCGGTGTCGTACATTCGCGGAGAGCGCGGGACGACGGTGGTGCTGAAGGTGCGGCGCGGGAGCACCGAGATGATCGTCAATGTCGTCCGTGATGTCATTTCAGTACCGGAAATCGACGTGAAATGGCAGGGTGACATCGCTGTCGTACAGCTGACGCAGTTCGGGGAGACCACGCTGAAGAGAATCCGCTCGGTCTTTCAGGATGTCGTGAAGCAGTCTCCCCGCGGGATCATCCTCGATCTGAGGAACAACGGTGGAGGTCTCCTCAGCGCCGCGGACGAGGTTGTCAGTAACTTCGTTCCGTCCGGTACGGTCGTTGCGAAAGTGAAGAGCCGGACCAGCACGAGTGAAGAAGTCACCGCCAATCCGCCAGTTGTAAACGCATCCACCAAGGTGGTCGTGCTGGTGAACAAGGGTTCTGCCAGCGCGTCCGAGATAGTCGCCGGCGCGCTGCAGGATCTCAAGCGTGCAACGATCGTCGGTACGAGCACGTTCGGCAAGGGGACCGTGCAGGAGGTCGTAGGATTCACCTCCGGTGAGGCGCTGAAGCTCACCGTCGCCGAATGGCTCACTCCTCTCGGGCGCACCATCGAAAAGATCGGCATAAAGCCGGACATCATCGTGGACGAGGCCGATCGGGCGGAGCAGCTGAGGAGAGCGCTCGATATCCTTCGTTAACTGTGAACAATTAACAGTTAACAATTCACTCTCTCTATAGAGAAGATCGTGATGCCTCACCTCATTCTTGCATCGGCAAGTCCACAGCGGAAGACTTTGCTTCGAGGTCTTGATATTCAGTTTGATGTCATTCCCAGCAGTATCGAAGAGGATGATCACCCGGAAGCCGATCCTGCCAAGCGTGCGGCGGATCTTGCCAGACTCAAAGCTCAGGATATTGCCGCCAATCATTCAGGGTCGATTGTGATCGGCTGCGATACTCTGGTCGTTGCACCGGACGGAACATTACTGGAGAAACCGAGGTCGATTGACGAAGTTCGATCTATGCTCACACTTCAGAGCGGAGGAACATCGCTTGTCCATTCCGCACTCTGTGTGATTGATGCGAAGGGGAAATTGCACGAAGGCCTGTCATCATCGTCGGTGCGATTCAAGAAATTGACATCACGGGACATTGACTGGTGGATCGGAACGAAATTGTGGCAGGGGAGATCGGGGGGATTCCAAATTGACGGTTTGGGTCAGCTGATGATCGAGCGGATCGAGGGGGACTGGACGGGGGTGGTGGGGTTGCCGGTTTTTCTGCTGGGGCAATTGCTCAAAGAAGCTGGAGCGGGTGTTGAGTAGGGACAGGGTCGGATTCGCAAAATGCCAAAGAGCTACTCAATTCATTCCTGACCCTGATACCCGACCCCGACCCTTATACGAGATTAAGGAACCTCTGAAAAAGCAAGGAAAGTTGTCATGGTGAGCGTAGTCGAACTATGACAACGAGCCAAAATATTCATCCTTCGACTACGCTCAGGATGACATTTTGGGAGTTTTTCAGAGGTTCCTTAACTTGAATGTTACCGTAGCTGCGGTTCGAAAACCGCAGCGGCGGCGATTTTCGAATCGCCGCTACGGAGATAAAAGAATGATGTACCGCGCAGCAAGCTGACGCGGTATCTACGGAGTCATTCCTTGAACCAGCCCACCTTAAGCGGAAGCGCAGCAAGCTGCGGGGAATTAAACCCGAAGAGGATTCAAATCAGGTTAATTCCGTATTACATGTTTGAATAATACTGGTTCTTTTTATTGTCGGCACGGAAACCTTCCCGCTTGAGGGCACGGATGCGCTGGAGACGAACCGTGAGTTTCCTCTTGTGCGTCTTCTCATAGCGGAGCTTCTTTAAAATGCGCGTTTCCTGAAACTGCTTCTTGAAGCGACCCTGCAGCCGTTCGTTGGATTCTTCGCCTCTGCGGATTGCAAACATTGCCATAAAGCTGACACAGGGTAGGGGAGGGGAGGGGGGAGCGCAAGACAAAATAATGAAGGATGAGAGGAAGAAGAGGTGAGAGAGGAGGAGAGGAAGGCGGTAATCGGAATCAAGGAATCCAAAGAAATCGACGAACATCCGATTGTTCTTGGTTTCCTTGGATACTTTGGTTTCATGAAAAATTCCTTCCTGAACTTCAGATTGGTTTGATTGATCAACTTCCTCTTATCCTCTCCTCTTCTCAATCTTCTCCTCCTCACTCATTTTCCGCCACCCTGTTCCGTGTCCCCAGCACATCCGGCCACGGGATCAGGCAGGATTCCTGTATGCCGGTTCGTTCGGCTTCCAACGCTTCCACGATACGCTTCGCCAGCTGGACGTTGGTGATCAGCGGGATGGCGCGGTCGATGGCATGGCGACGGATGAAATAGCCGTCGGTCTTCTCGGTGGAGGAGGCGTGCTGTGGAACATTGATCACGAAGTCTACTCTGCGGCTCTCGACGTACTCCCGGATGTTGGGACTCCGCGGCTCGGACACTTTGTGCAGGAGGACGCTCGGGATGCCGCGGGAGGAGAGGAACTCATGCGTGCGGTGCGTGGCGCAGAATGCGAAGCCGAGCCGGTGCAGGATTTGCAGCGACGGCAGCACCTCCAGCTTGTCCTCCAGTCGTCCGATGGTCACCAGAATGTTCTTCCGCGGCGATTGGAATCCGATGGCCCGAAGCGCCAGAAGCAATGCCTGCTCCTGACTGAGTCCGAAGCATGCCACTTCGCCGGTACTTGCCATTTCCACGCCCAGCCGCGGGTCGGCACCCTTGAGCCGCGTGAAGCTGAACTGGGCCGCCTTCACGCCGACGTGATCCAAGTCCACCGTCTGGTAGCGCACACCTTCCGGTGCCCGTCGAAGCAATGCCTGCGTGGCCAGTTTCGCGAAGTTGACGCCGGTCACCTTGCTGCAGAACGGGAACGACCGGCTGGCGCGGAGGTTACATTCGATGACCTTCAGACGATTATTCTTGGCGATGAATTGGATGTTGAATGGACCGGAAATCTTCAGTGATTTGCTGATTTTCTTCGCGATCACTTTCAGTTTGCGCAGTGTCTCCAGATTGACGCGCTGCGGGGGCAGAACCATTGTCGCGTCGCCGGAATGGACGCCCGCGTTCTCGATATGCTCCCCCACGGCATAGAGAAGAAGTTTGCCGTCCTGCGCCACGCCGTCGAAGTCGATTTCCTTCGCGTTGGTTTCGAATTTCGAGATGACCACCGGTGCTTCTTTGGAAACGTCCGTCGCCTCGGTGATGTACTCCTTCAGATCCTCCTCGTTCCAGACGACGGTCATGGCGGCACCCGAGAGCACGTAACTGGGTCGGACAATGACGGGGTAGCCCACGTTCTTCGAGAATTGCTTGGCCGACGCGATGTCGGAGAATTCCTTCCACTCGGGCTGGTCCACGTTCAGCTCATCCATGAGTTGTCCGAACTTGTGCCTGTCCTCTGCGCGGTCGATGTCGACGGATGCGGTGCCGAGGATGGGGACACCGGCTTTCGCCAGTTTGAGCGCGAGCGAGTTCGGGATCTGTCCGCCCATGGACACCACGACACCGACGGGACTCAGCAGGCGGATGATGTCCATCACGCGTTCCAGCGTCAGTTCCTCGAAGAAGAGCTGGTCGCACTCGTCGTAGTCGGTCGAGACGGTCTCCGGATTGCTGTTGATCATCGTGACTTCAAATCCCTGCCGTTGCAGTTCATGGACCGCCTGCACGCAGCACCAGTCGAATTCGACGGAGGAGCCGATGGAGTACGGTCCGCCGCCGATGACGATGACGCGCTCTTTGGGAAGGGGGAGGGGAAGGGTGCCGTCGATCGAGCGGTAAGCGGTAAGCGGTAAGCGGTAAGAAGCGTCATTGCTTGTCGCTTCCCGCTTGTCGCTTCCCGCTTGCTCAAACGTCACATCATTCTCCATTCCGTGGTACGTCAGGAACAGGTAGTTCGTCTTCGCGGGGAATTCCCCTGCCAGCGTATCGATTTGTTTCACGTGAGGGAGGATGCCTGCAGCGAGGCGAACCTGTGTCACCTCTTCCACTTTCTCTCCACGGATGAGTGCGATGGCTTGATCGGAGAAACCTGCGCGTTTGGCAGTGCCTAAGAGCTGAGGATCGATCGGGCCGGATTTTCTTCTGAATAAATCGTGCCGGACAGCGGCTATTCCTTTGATGCGTTCTAAGAACCATTTGTCTATGCCGGTGAGTATGCTTATTTCTTCAGGCGTCCACTCGCCGGACAAACCTTCGGCAAGAGCGAAGATGCGCTGGGGGCTTGGCTGACGCATCTGTGCCTTGAGTTCTTTCTTCGTGAACGGCACGGGAACGGGGAACAGTCCGACGGCTCCGACATTGAGCATGCGTATGGCTTTCTGCAGAGCCTCTTCAAATGATCGCCCCAGTGCCATCACCTCCCCGACTGATTTCATTTCCGTCGCGATCTCGTCGCTGACGAATTGGAATTTCTTGAGATCCCACCTCGGCATCTTCACCGCGACGTAGTCCAGTGACGGTTCGAAGTCGGCGCATGTCACTTGCGTGATGGAATTTTTCAGTTCCGGCAGCGTGTAACCCAGTGCCAGTTTGGCGGCAACGAACGCCAGCGGGTAGCCGGTTGCTTTGGACGCGAGGGCGGAAGATCGGCTCAGACGTGCGTTGACTTCGATGACGCGGTACGTGCGGCTGCGCGGATGCAACGCATACTGGATGTTGCATTCTCCGATGATGCCGAGGTGTCGGATGACTTTGAGCGCGATGGTCCTGAGCATCTGGTATTCCTCGTTGTCGAGCGTCTGACTCGGTGCGATGACGATGGATTCGCCCGTGTGGATGCCGAGCGGATCCACGTTCTCCATGTTGCACACGGTGATGCAATTGTCGGTCCTGTCACGGACGACTTCGTACTCCACTTCTTTCCAGCCGGTGAGGTCTTCTTCCACCAGCACCTGCGGCGATTCGACGAATGCCGACTTCAGAATTTCCTCCGCCTTCTCCTCGGTGGTCGCCCGTCCGCTTCCTTTCCCCCCGAGCGCGAATGCGGCACGGATCATCACCGGCAGTCCGATCTCCTGCACGGCTTTTCTCGCATCGCTCAAATTCTCGCACGCTTTGGAGCGGGGGACAGAGACGCCGATGGACGAGAGCTCGGCGTTGAAGAGTGCTCTGTCCTCGGTTTTGCGGATCGCATCGACCGATGTGCCGAGCACGGAGACTCCGTGTTTCTCCAGCACTCCGGATTCCTCCAGTGCCACCCCGCAGTTCAGTGCGGTCTGTCCTCCGAAACTCAGCGCAATGGCATCGGGCTTCTCGGCTTCGATCACCTGTGTCACGAACTCCGGTTGTACGGGGAGGAAGTAGACGCGGTCCGCCAGCCCCCAGCTGGTCTGATTGGTCGCAATGTTCGGGTTGATCAGGACAACGCGTTTCCCTTCTTCTTTGAATGCCTTGATGGCCTGACTGCCGGAGTAATCGAACTCACCGGCTTCGCCGATTTTCAGTGCGCCCGAGCCGAGGAGGAGAATTGTCTTCAGCGATCCTGATGAGCGATCTGCAGCGTCGCTGATCGCTGATCGCTGATCGCTGACCGCTTTCAACGAACTACCCCCCTTGCCCTCATCGGGCACCGGGGTGCCAGCGGTCTGGATCGTCTTCATGTCGTGCGGATGGTAGATAGGAAATGGAAAATGGACAATGGAAAATAGCCGATCAACGGAGCGAGCATTCCGAATGCCTGCTAACACACGGGCGGCAAGGTACCTGCTTCTCTCTTCGTCTCTGAGCCACGATCATTGAAGCAGTGACGCGGCTTGGATTGAAATCACGAATTGCCTGAGGTTGTTGTCGTAGAGACGCAAAATTTTGCGTCTCTACGACAACGAAGCCTGTCCAACGCAATCCCGTTTTGAATGAGGGATGGCAGCCATCTTGAGCAGCCGATTCCTGAGTTCAGTCGCGGTATGGTATTGCTACACACCATTTCCTATGTCCTTATAACCACCTTGAGTCTTCCAAAAACCTCATCTTTCTGCTAAAATACTAAGATTTTGTCCTCAATGACGAACACAAAAACCACGCCCCCTTCCGGCCTTCGTGTCCGTACGCAACCTCGCGCACGCGCACTCACGCGTATCTATACGCGCACACGTACGGACATTAGTCGCATGCTCACAACGTTTGTGCTGGTCGCTGCGCTCCCCGTCTTCGCCTGGCAGGCTATGGCACAGATTCTGGAGCTGAGCGAGGGATCGGGGTCGACGGTCATCACAGGCTCGGGTGAGACGCTGCATGGAGCGGGGGAAAGCGGTCAGCGGTCAGCGGTCAGCGATCAGCACACTGCAACCGGCAGCGTCGAGATTGAAACCTCGTCGGACTCGACAGCTTCCGGCAGCGACATCGCGCCCGCAGAAAATGCAATCGACTCGGGCGTCCTCGTCCTTGACACCTCCTCAGGTTCCGTAGCCTCCGGCTCGACGATCCCCTCCGACGATTTCGCAACCGGAACCGGTTCGATCACACCCGGGACATCGTCCGGCTCTACTGCATCCGGCTCGGTCTCATCCGAAGCTACCAGCGACCCCACTTCGTCCTTCGGACTCCGCGGGGCAAGCCAGCCGATCCTCCTCACCTCCCGCACCGCCGTCCCCGTCCTCCTGATCCCGCGCACGGACACGATCAACGACAGTGCCGTTCTCCGAAGTCGCATGTCGGTCACGGTTCGCTCCGCCTCCGGCATCTCCATTCCCGTCGCAACCGATCTCACCGAATCCGGCACGGGCTTCCTCCTCACCGTCACCCCGACTGGAGCCGTCACCCCCGGCACCGCAACGCTCACCGTCACGCTGAAAGAGAGCGGTCTCTTCGGTTTCTTCGGTGCCACGGATGAGCTCTTCTCCGGAGACATCACCCTCGGCCGTCTCATCGCCAACGCCGATCAGGACACGTACACCATCGGTCAGCAGGCATCCATCGCCCTCAGTCTCTTCAGCGAATCGAACGATCCCCTCTGCGGCCAAGATGTGATGTCCGTCACCGCCGATCAGAGCGGCATCATCCAAACTTTCTCCACAACCGACGGCACCATCACGACCCTCCCCAAGTGCCGCCATCGCAAGATCAAGACCGATCCGGATTACGCCTTCACGGTTCCCATCACCGGTAGCGCCACCCGCACCGTCACCATCGACGCCGGATCAGGACGTGCC
>JAQTSK010000087.1 GCA_028711345.1 Candidatus Peribacteraceae bacterium | reverse complement strand
AACGGATTACTTTTTAAGCATGGAAAATAGGGGAAAGAAAATTTACAGTATCGGAGATAAACCTCTTTGTGAAGCTAGCCAAAGCCAAGAACTTACATTTTCAGCTCACGAAATTGGTACGCTATGGGTCTTCACAGAAGACGTTGGTATAGAACCTGACTGAAGCCCGAATGTCCGCCTGTCAATCAGCCGTCCGAATGCAGTACAGCCTCCCGAGGCCGCTGCACGCGGAAGTGACATACTCCGTCCAGTAGGCATCGCCGGAACCGACCGCACCCCATGTTCCGTTGCCGGAAACCGACGTCCAGTTCGAGCAGGTGAGCGCCGATGCGCTACCGTTTGCCGCGGTGCCGGTCCAGACACGTCCGCCCGACGACAGATCCACCCCCGTGCCATCCGCATAGTCACGGAAGCCAGCATTTGCAAGTACGCCATCCCACAGATCATTTTCATCATTCGCGACGATCATCGGCCATGCCGTGCCGACCGGCGGTCTGTAGACGGAGCCTTCAATCACCAACCGTTCACGCGCACTGACGGTCGCATCGGACAAGATGGCTCTCCACACCCCGTTCAATCCGGCATGCTGCGCCTCCTGCGCACAGACGGCATCGGCTCCGCTCAGGCCTCCCAGATTGCCGGAGTACCGTTCGCGGGTGACGAAGACCATGGCACCGTGCCAGGCACACGACGTGCTGCAAAGGTCGGTATTGTCGTCGTCGCCGTCATCACATTGTTCGACTCCGCCTCCGGGTCCTGTGGTGCACGCAGAATTATTGCAGGTGTGTCCGTCGCCGCACACGGCTTTGGCACATCTGCCATACGGCGTGCCATACATATTCAGGACACAGGTGTCGTGAACGTCGCTGTTCCCGTCGTCACACTCTTCTCCGGATTGCAAAACGCCGTTGCCGCAGTCGGAGACACGGACGCAGGCAGTCGGTTCCCCCGTCGCGCAGTAGTAGCCTGATTCCCAGACGCACGATGATGAGCAGCCGTCACCGCTGTCTTTGTCACCGTCATCGCAGGTTTCATCCGATTCCACTTTCCTATTCCCGCACTCTTTGATGGGGACGCATCGACCCATGGTACACAAATGCGTTGACGGGCAATCGGAACGCTTGGTGCACTCGGGATCCTCGATTGGGTCTGCACAAACACCGTTGCTGCAGCCTCCCGGACAATAGAGCATCGAATTCATGGGCAATGCAGCGCTGGAGCAGGAAACCTGCCGGACGAAGCAATCAATGCCGCTGCACTGATCGATGAGACCGAACGTCCTCTCCTGTTGCCGATGAACACAACCGTCCTTCAGACGAACGGCGTAGGCGGATCCTTCGGGCTGAACACGGATCTCCCGTCGCCCTTCTGAAACAGTCTCTTTACATGCGGGAAGGGTTTCTTCCGGCCTGAGATCGGTCGCGGATGGATCGGCCACGCACAAGAGAGCCTCCCCATTGACCGATTCGCGGAGATCTCCGGAGAAGGGATTCATCGCCGGATACGAGAATTTCCTTGTTTTTTCGACGTGAAAATACCGGGTCTGTATGCCGATGAAAACACGCTCCAGCGCTGAGCCGAGCTTCTCCAGTTCATCTCGTCTCGGTAATCGCCATCCGATGCCATCTCCCATGTCAGGACAAACCAGACCATCGCCCATCAGGGCATGTTCGGTAAGCGCGCCGATGAGGAACGCATCGTCCGTCCGCTGATCAACGGGAGGCCAGACGAAAATCGTATCGGCCGTGGCTCCCTCCCGCCGGGCAGCGACGAAAATATGTCCGTCCTTGCTCAGCGCACTGTACTTCCAGAGCGCACTACGTCCGAGATCCGCATCAATCCCGGCAATAACAAGCGTCTCCCACGATTCCAGATCAGCCGATCTGTACAGGTGACGGCCATCGAGGGAGAGAACATGCAGCATCCCATCATGGATGAACGGTATGCCAAGACCACTGGCATCATGGGGAAGGGAATCAATCGCGCTCCATGTCGCGCCGTCATTCAGCGACTCCTCCACGTTCCCGCCACCGGCGAAACGCAGCAATCTGTCGGCAAACACGACGGAGGGCATGTTTCCGCCCTTCCGCTGCTCCTCAACATTCGTGGGAATGGAGAGAATCCGCGGCTCTTTACCGTCACATGGAACAACACCGTGAGTGGAAATGTCCGTGCACCCCATGAACGCCCCGTCGTAGAGCGTCGGCCTCCCGTACAGCGTGTGAAATTGGAAAGTGTCGAGTATATGACCAAATCCTGACGTCGGAAGATCGGCAACACGGATACCGTGGCCGGATGGGTGGAGTCGGAGCACAGCGTCTTCCGTGTATGAGTAGAGCCCCGGTTCCCAGATGGTGGAGGGGAGACGGTCGCCGCTGAGTGCGAAGGTCGGCGTCGTCCACGGCACCTCCTCAAGCCACTCTGAGAACACGAGATCGGGCATCCGAAGACAATCTGGCTGACATCGGTCTCCTCCGTCACATTCTTCTCCCTCCGTCGTTCGTTCATCCCCGCACCACCTGAGATTTCGCACAGCCACCTCGATGCCGGTCTCCTCCCCGATGATGAGGTAGCGGGCATCCGCATCGATCGTCGCTTCTGCAACAGAGGAAAACGTGATCCCTCTGACGGCGAAGCTCTGAACGAACGCCTGGTCAGCCAATTTGGAGGGAGAAGCGAAGAACGTGCCGGGGAAGCGATCGGCGTAGAAGGAATCGCTTCCTTGATTCGTAGCGATCTCCGCCTGTGCGGCGGCTTCGCGCTCGGTGAGGGCGTCTTTGGACGTGTACTTGTACCCGTAGAAACGCTTGCCGGGTGTGAGTGCCGCAGAGAGCGGGGCGCCGGCGGAGAAGGCTGCGGGGTCGGCGGGGGTGAGAACGAAGGTGAGTGCGTTGACGCCGAGGCCGTGGGACGTCTCTCCGTCATCGAAAGTCATATCGACGATGGCGCGGTTGTCGGACGTCGTTCCGAGATCCGTGAGCTTCCCCGCGAGGGACGGGGACGGGATTGCGTCGAAGGGTCGCAGATCCTGAGCCCCTCGACTTCGCTCGGGGTAAACGGAGCCGAAGGGGAGGGGGATGGCATGGGAAGAGAGCTCCGGGCGGGATGTCGCTGAACGATGGAAGAGCAACGCAAGGAGAACGACCAGCGAAGCACCGAGAAGTGTGAAGAGAGCCGGCCGGATTGCACGGGAAGAAGACGGCATGAAGGAGTGTATTTTCTCTCTATTGTAGCAGAAAAGTCGCCTTCGGGACAGATATCCCAAAAGCATAGCGTACCAATTTCGTGAGCTTTCAGGTCAGGTTTAAGTAATCCATGCCACCAATGCTGCTTCCTGCAATCTCAAGCGGCGCCTTTCCATTGAGATGTTTGAACGGTTTTTTGCAGTCGGTGAA
>JAQTSK010000086.1 GCA_028711345.1 Candidatus Peribacteraceae bacterium | reverse complement strand
CTCACCATACCGCGGCTCGACAGTACGGTTGCCGCAGGCACTCGTCACGGTAACGAGGTCGCTGCAAATATCGCCGTTGTTTCCATGGCAGAGTTTCACTTTTTGTCCTTTCGTGACCTTTACCTCTGTCAGAGGCTGCTGTACGAGGATATTCGTACCCTTCGCACAGAATACGTTCTGCGTGTGCACCAGTTGCCCCGCTTCATTCTGGAGATGAGCGCAGGTGTCGAATGCTTTGTCGTACGTAACGTAGGTATCCGCTCCGCCGATGACAACGCTCCTCAGGACCGGATTCTGCTTGGTGCAGACGGAAGGCCGGGTTCCGCTGCACGACCAGCCGTCTTCGGGAGTGCAGGTTGCGGTGCAACCGTCACTATTTATGGCATTTCCGTCATCGCACTGCTCAGTTCCTTCGACGATGCCGTTGCCGCAGCGGATACACACGCCTTCGTGGCACTCGCCCTCAGAACAAAGAGTGGGCGCGATCATGAGATGATTTCCCCACTGAGACGTAGTGCATACATATTCCATAACAGTCTGAGTGCCATCACAGAAATCCGTTTCCTGTCGCACAACCGTCTGTGTTCCGTCAATACGTTCCACAACGGTTCCTTTTGTGAAGATATCGTTTCCGTCAGTGTCAGAACACACGATTTCACTGGTACAAGTCTGGGAACATCCATCGCCCCCTTCCCTGTCTCCGTCATCGCACTGTTCAGAACCTTCGATCATCCCATTGCCGCATTCGTTCCATGTGCAGGTATTACCTTGGATAGTCAGGACCGCTTGGCTGCACGAGGCAATGTCATAATGCATTGAGGTCCTATAGGCAGGACAGGAGAGATCAATCCCATTTTGATCCTTAACTTGTACGTCGTGCGCTTCGTAGTCACGCGGTAGGCCCGGATGGAATGTGTAGGCAGTCATCAGAGCGGTCTGGCCGATAAATCCACCGCCCGGCGTTTGCTTGTGGTCGAAGTTCAGGCCGAATGAAACCGGCTGGTCCGACTGCAGCTTGAATTGGGCGAAAGGATACATCTCAATATCACCTGCCACTGCGCTGACATTGATTTCATTCATCCCAGAAACGTCGAAGACGCGTTCCTCTGCATCGAATGGACGCAGAATCAGTGCCAGTGCTTTGCCATCATAATCTTTCTGCAGACTTACCTGATGATATCCGTAGCAGCCCTTTTCGAATAACCAAGACGCACCTTGCCGGTTCGCGATCAGAGTCAACTTTCCGTTGTTGTCAGACTGCACTTGATTGTCTGTTGCCGGATGCACTCCGGATATGGGCATATGGGCGACAGCATCAGTAAAAGTAAGGTGCAGGATGATGTCAGGATTCGCACTGGAAGAGGAGACGGAAACAGGCACACACCTGCAGCACGTTCCTTCACAACTTGCAGCTCCGCAGCTTCCACCATCACAGACACGTTCGCTATTCGGTCCGCAGTCCAAGGAGAGATTGATACATTGGCCTGCAACAACAGAACCATCCTTGGAGCAGATGTATGTTTCGCCGCAAACAGATAAGCCCTCGCATTCCTTTGTAACACTGACATTTATATTCCTAAGATAAATGAGAGCGCTCGCGTTGGTCGTAGTCTGAAATTTAACAAATAACTGACTTCCTTCAATCGGGCTTTTACACTGAATCTGATGCTTTTTGGAAGATCCCAGATAATCATTGGGCTCTGTGACGCCGCATGTATGCCAATTTATATTGTCGTTTGATACCTGAATTTCTGTAGCGATATCTCCGGTTGAGCCGGAAGCCCATCCAGTAAAATCGACTGCAATGAGATCGTCTTCGTGTAAAGTTACTGCCTCGCTTTTGACTGTAACAAAGTTATAGTCATTGAAGTTACCAATGCCCACACCGTTTTCAGGTCCTCCGCAACCCGCGGCCATGCCATCGTAGACAGCTGAATACGGTACAAAATCATCCGGATAAGACTCATGGCAAATATCCGATCCTGGATTTTCAAACACTGTCTCTGTGTCATTTTCACATTCAATAGAACTTGAAAAAGAGGAGGAACTCTGGCTGCACGGCGTCGCCTGCATATGTCCGTTACACCAGTATTCCCAAGTGAGAGAAGAAGATGACATTCCCCTTGAAGAATTAATGCCGATCGATGAACGAATTCCTATCGAGTTACCGGCTGAAGAAGGGAAATCTTCTAACGGAGTCAAATATGCCCCCATCTTGTTCTGGGAAGAGAGCGTCGTTGCAACCACCATGATTGTCACCGCTGATAAGCCGGCAACCAGCCACGCGAATACAGGTTGGGTTTTCTTGACCATAGAACTATGGGGAAGGGGAAGAAGAAAAGGATTTTTGTTTGTAATCTCTAACACATAATATCAGAATTTTTCTATTCTGTCAAAATCAAGACATCGGAATCGCTTTCAGTGAAGCCTCAAAACCATCCCCCCTCCCCCCGTCCTTGCTCCCGCACCCAACACCTTCGCGGCACCGCCTTTTTTCTCTATTTCCGCGATGATTTTTTGTGCCTCAGACGTTACGACTCCAAGTGCGATTTGCGCGCGGTGATGATCGCGAATGACAGGTTTCAGTGGTTCTCCTGCGACGATTCGCTCTGTGCATCGGCCGATTGTTTCAATGGCATTGCAGACAGGGATTTCTCCGGCTTCAAACCGTGAGCGAACCCACGCGACCAGCTCCGGCGTCGGTTCATTCGGCGTGCCGGTATCGATCAGTCGCGATTCTTTGAGAATGTTTGCCGTCAGATTGATCCGCTTCGGAGCAGCGCCTTTCCGAAAAAAAATCGGTTTCTCTTCCCAGATGACCGCGAAGTCGATGCCGCTGTGATTCGGATTCATTTCATCCTCGATTTTCACGGCTTCGGAACGGCAATCATTCCCGAGCAGGCACCGGCACAGCGCGATGACGAGCGCCGTCGAGGAACCCATGCCTTTGCCCAGTGGAAGATCGGTTTTTATCCGAAGGATTCCTCCTTTTGCTTGCAAGCGAGCGGAGGGATTTCCGAGGCTGAATCTTCGGATTGCAGTCACGATCTTTTCTCCATACTTCAGCCACTTATCCGAAACATCGGGCCAATGGATGCGGAGATCGGTACCCCCTGAGTTTTCCAGAGTCACGGACATTCTTTCGTTCGTCGGCACCGCGATTCCCGGGTAGCCCAGGACCACGGCGTGTTCGCCGGAGAGGATTATTTTGCCGCACGCTGATCCTTTGCAGGGCATGGGGAGGGGTGATCCAATCAACTAACTTCCGAATCTCCTTTTTCTCCTCTCAAACTCACTCACCGCTTCGTCGAGATCTTCCGTGCCGACGTCCGGGAACAGTTTGGGTGAGAAGAGCCACTCCGCGTACGTCGACTGCCAGAGGAAGAAGTTGCTGGTGCGCTGTTCGCCGGAGGAGCGGA
>JAQTSK010000085.1 GCA_028711345.1 Candidatus Peribacteraceae bacterium | reverse complement strand
CGAGCCTACGGTCTGCGTGATGAAGAATATTTGCGGCTCAAAGTGCTCACTTGCATGCTTCCTAAACTTTGATCATGAAAAAGAATGTCAGATCAGTTTACCCACTCGATTACCTGAAGAGGCAAAAGTTTCTCCCGTCTTCGCAGGGAGAAAAGAGTTGATCCCGCCACCGACACTCTGCCCCGGCTGCCGACAGCAAAGACGCATGACGTTCCGGAATGAAAGACAACTCTACCGAAGAAAATGTGACGTAACGGGAAAAGATATTATCTCTGTATTTTCACCGGACTCACCCTTCAAAGTCTGCGACAAAATACATTGGTACAGCGAAGCATTTGATCCGTTCGACTTCGCACGCCCGTTTGATCCCGCCCGATCATTCTTCAAACAGTTCCATGATCTGATGCTGCAGATCCCGCTGCCATCTCTGCGTGTCGAGTCATCAGAAAATTGCGACTTCAACAACGACATGAGCGATAGCGCCAACTGCTACCTCTGCTCGAGAACACATCTGTCCCAGAACCTCCTGTACACGTACCGCGGCAACAAATCACAGGATTCGATGGACTGCACTCAGATCACGAACTGTTCGTTCCTCTACGGTTGCACGGAGTGCGTCAACTGTCAGGACAGCCGCTTCCTCACGTACTGCAACGATTGTGCGACATGCGCATTCCTCTTGGACTGCCGCGGCTGCATGGACTGCTTCCTCTGCCACAACCTCAGGAACAAACGCTTCTGCTTTGGGAATGAGCAATTATCGAAGGAATCATATGCACAGCGGCTCAAGGAATTTGCCTCAGGATCATGGCAATCGCAGCAGGAGATGCTCGGGCGCTATCAGCAGATGCGTCATCAGGCCATCCGACCGGCGCGTCTGATCATCCAGTGCGAGAACGTCTCAGGCGACAACATGCAACGATGCAAGAACTGTCACGACTCGTTCAGCGTGCAGGAATGCCACGACTGCAGGTACCTGCGCGACGTGAAGCTCCACCACGACGCCATGGACGAGTACAGCGGCGGACGCGGCAGCGAACTGATGTACGAAGTCACGTCCGGCTCGGGATCGTACGGAGTCGGCTTCTCACTGCGTGCATCCAACTCGCAGAACGTCCTGTACTCCCTCTTCACCAGCGCATCCAAAAACATTTTCGGCTGCATCGGCATGCGGAGATCGTCCTTCTGTATCCTCAATAAGCAGTACACAAAGGAAGAATACGACCGACTGGTGCCACAGATCATCGGGCGGATGCGCAAGGACAAGGAATGGGGCGAATTCCTGCCGATTCAGTATTCACTTTTCGTGTACAACGAGACGGTGGCCAACGATCATTTCCCGCTCACGGAAGAACAGGTAAAGATGAACGGCTGGAGATGGAAGAAACCAGATGACACGATTCCCGATGTCCAGCGGATCATTCCGGCCGAGCAACTTCCGGACTCCATTGAAGGAATCCCCGACGACATCCTGAATTGGGCCATACGCTGTGCCGAGAGCAAGCGTCCGTTCAAGGTCACTTCACAGGAGCTTGCAAACTACCGCCAGCAGCGCATTCCCGTTCCCCGCACGCATCCTGATGTCCGCTACCGCACCAGAATGGCTGAACAGAATCCTCACAAGCTCTGGGGCAGGGAATGTGCAAAATGCCGCAGTCCGATCACGACCAGCTTCTCGCCCGACAAACCGGAGATCGTGTACTGTGAATCGTGCTACCTGAGCATTGTGTATTGATCGACATTCTCCTTCCAACCAAATTCTCACCGTCTATTCATGCAAGAACTCCTCGATATCTTCGATCTCAGTAACCGGCTCCTCGGCCAGCAGGAACGCGGTGAATTCTATCGGGAAGCGAAGGAGGAATTTCGCCGCACCGGCAAAGTCACGAGGAAGGTGAAGCAGATCCGAGTATTGATGATGAATGCGGACGGGAACATCGTCCTCCAGAAGCGAAGTTCGTCGAAAGCCCAGAACGCCGGACTCTTCGACAAGACGATCGGCGGGCACGTGCAGCACGGCCACACTATTCACGTGACCCTCGTGAAGGAATGCGCGGAGGAGCTGGGCATTCCGGCGGTCATGTTGAATGACGATGAATTTGCACAGGCGATCGGATGCACGGATCTCAAGATCATCGGACTCTTCAAAACCGTGGGAGAAAATCCGAATTTCCAATCAATTCGCATAACACCAGATGGCGAATTCATCCAGCCGGTTATCACGACGTTCATCATCGGCTACTACGACGGCTCGGTGCGGTTCGTCGACGGAGAGTCTTCGGGTATTGAAATAGTCGAGCCGACGATTCTGATCAAAGATATCGATAAGCATCCGGAACGGTACACGGAGGATTTGAGGTATTATCTGAAGAACTACTCATCATTCCTTTTGCCGTTGAATACGATAGCGAGGCATTCATGATCTCTTGCCGTGGTGCCGCACCTTTGGTACACTGGTGCTGCACTTCTCCACCACAGTATGCCCACTTCGAAACGCCGCATCAGCATTACATTACCCGAGCAAATGGCCGTGTACCTGAAAAAAATCTCTCTCCGCGATGATGTTTCGCAAACGTCCACGATTATCGCGATGCTGGAGGAAATGCTCGCGATCGAGGAAGACGGGTACTGGAATGCCCGTGCTGAAGCAGTGGAAAAGAAAAACAAAGGCTGGCTGACCCATCAACAATTCTGGAAAGGTCTGCTATGAGCTTCACCATTCGCTACGCCCGGTCATTCGATCGTTCATCGCTGAAGCGTTTCCCGAAAGCGGACAGACAGCGGCTCGCGTCCGCCATACTCGAGAAGCTGGTCTCAAAGCCGCACATTTTCGGCAAGCCGCTCCGCAGATCGTGGAGGGGGTATTGGAGCCTGCGCATCGGGATGTATCGCATCGTGTACCGCATCGAGGGAGACACCGTGTGGATTTTCGATATCGGTCTCCGAAAGAACATCTACTGAAACCCGAGGAATTACGGCAGATTGTCGTAATTCACAAATACCATTTTCTCCTTACCCCCATTCATATTCATGGATGTCATACTCGGTTGTTCCATCGTCATCCCATTCGCACGAATGCGATTCGTCCATTGATGATATTCATCTTCATCCATTCTCAGTATGTCATTGAGGTTTATATGGAGAAGATCGAAATCCAGACGACTTCCGAAATATTCCAATGCCATTGCTTGCTCAATTGTAGTCGAAGGATTTGCACCGAGGAATTGAACAACTGTTTTTTTGAGAGCATTCAACAGATTCTCCCTTTCTGTCTCACTCTTTGCCAGTACCAGCTGGTCGGCAAGATACCTCAGACGATTCCTGAATAGAGTGCATGTGCGTTCCTCGACAAAAAATCCGTAGTGAGCAACTGGTTGATCTTGAGTGTTGTGGCTGTTCACCCACATCGGCTGAGCCAGTCGTTGTTTCCCGTCCAATGACGAGGCAATCTTGTACTAATC